>NZ_NEVB01000184.1:0-18758 GCF_002259925.1 Aeromonas sp. A35_P
GGAGGGGATAAATATGCAAAGCAAGACCGGGCAAGCCTCTGCCAGACGACCAGCTCAGCGCTCGAATGCTTCGTTTACCAGCAGCGCCTGATAGCGCTCCGGGGTGTCCACATCCTGCAGGATGGCGGCGCTCTGCACCTCGATGAATCGGTGGGGGTGCGCCAGCAGCCAGCGGCGTACCGAACCCTGTGCTGGCGCCGCCGCCAGCGCTGTGGCAAGGGCTCTGGGCAACAGCACGGGGTGGCCTGCCTCCCCCTGATAGGAGGGAAAGAGGGTCTCGTCCCCCCGCGCCTGCCAGAGCGTGCGGTACACCTCGGGGGGGATGCAGGGCAGATCGCCGTGGCTCACGAAGAGGTGATCGCTGCTACAGGCGGCGAGCCCAGCACGGATGGAGCTGCCAAGCCCCTGTGCATAATCATGGTTGTGTACCAGCCGGATACGGGGGTGATTGGCATAGCGGCTGATCAGCTCATCGGCGCGATGCCCCACCACCAGAATGATCCGGTCACACAGCACCAGGGCATTTTTGAGACTCTCATCAAGAATCGTGCTCTGGCGATACGGTAGCATCAATTTCCACGCGCCCATTCGTGATGAGAGCCCGGCCGCCGTAATTAGGCAGTCGCACCGCTCGCGCGAATGCCAGTGCTTCTCACTGACCGCGCCTCTATTTTCATCGGTCGTCACCATGGCTATTTCATCACCCTTTCTGCTCACCTCGCCAAATATCGAGAGTGTATTAAACCCGCTCACCGAAAATATTGATGGGCGTACCACTTTAATTAGTCTTTGCGGCGCCGGGGGGAAAACCAGCACCCTCTTCTGGCTGGCCGACTATTTCCATCAACAGGGCAAGAAGGTGCTGCTCACCAGCAGCACCCGGATGTTTCTGCCCGCCCCCTCCTCTCGGCGCACCCTGCTGATAGAGGCCGACCCCATTCGTCAGCTGACCCGCTGCCAGGCGCTGCCCGATGAACCGATGCAGCTGGTGCTGTTCAGCCACCTCGATCGGGCCAGCGGCAAGGCGGTGGGGCCAAGCCCCCAGCAGATCGATCTGCTCAAGGGGCAGCAACGCTTCGACATCATCCTGGTGGAGGCGGACGGCGCCCATCACAAGTTATTGAAAGCGCCCGCTTTGCACGAACCTTGCATTCCTCAGCACAGTGATTGGGTGATTGCCCTGGTGGGCGGCGCCATGGTGGGCGCCAGCGCCGACCCGGCGCAGATCCACCGCTGGGCCGAGTTCCAGGCCCTGTGCGGGATTGCGGCCGGCGAGCCGCTCGACTGGGCCCTGTTTGATCGGCTCATCGCCCACCCCGAGGGGGCGTTCAAGGGCACCCCGCCCGGGGCGCGCCGGGTCTGGTTTATCAATGGCGATTATCAAAATGAGCAGCAGTGGCTGCCCGCCCTGATAAACCTGCTGCAACGCCACCCCGAGCTCCACGCCATCTGGCAGGGGGCCGTGCGTGAACCCGGCGCCATTCACCATGTTTGCTGTCGGCCTGCCCCCGAAGCCGCGCAGTCGCTGACCCGTTAAGGATGATACGAGGTACCTTATGAATCTGTTTGCACACGCTGCCCGACTGGAGCAGGAGAACACCCCCTTTGCCATGGCCCAGATCATCGAGAGTCGCGGCTCCACCCCGCGCCATCAGGCCCAGATGCTGGTGATGGCCGATGGCCGGATCCTCGGCACCATCGGCGGTGGCATGATAGAGCGGCTGGTGATAGAAGAAGCCGTGGCGGCCATTGCCGAGCGCAAGCCACGCATCTTCCACGGCCGGATGGCCCGCAACGGCGAACATGCGGTGGGCTCGGATTGCGGCGGCGCCATGTCGGTCTATATCGACGTCTACGGCCTGCGCCCCCGCCTGGTACTGATCGGCGCCGGACACGTCAACCGGGCACTGGCCCATGCCGCGGCGCCGCTTGGCTTTGACATCCACGTGGGGGATTGCTTCGAGGGGAGCCTCAGCCCCGATCTCTTCCCGGCCGGCACCCATCTGCAGCAGGGCGACACCATCAGCGCGGTGATCGAGCAGCTTGCCATCGAGCCCGCCAACTTCGTCATCATCGCCACCAACCACCAGGACAAGGAGGCGCTGGATCGGCTGATCAGCCGTCCCCTCGCCTACCTGGGGCTGCTCGCCAGCAAGCGCAAGGTGCAGACCTTCACCCAGGCCCTGCGCCAGCAAGGGGTGAGTCAGGCCCAACTGCAGCGGCTGCACGCCCCCATCGGCTACAACATAGGTGCCGAGACCCCCGAGGAGATCGCCATCAGCATCCTCGCCGAGCTGCTGCAGGTGAAAAACGGTAAATCGGGTGGCCTGATGCAGGATGATGTGCGCCTCAAGCGGGATCAGCTGGTGGTGATGCGCGGCTCCGGCGATATCGCCACCGGGGTGGCGCTGCGCCTCTACCATGCCGGCTTCAAGGTGGTGATGCTGGATCTCGACAAGCCCACGGTGATCCGCCGCACCGTCGCCTTCGCTCAGGGGATGTTCGACGGTGAAACCAGTGTCGAGGGGGTGCGAGCCAAGCGGGTCGAGAGCGTCGAACAGGCGTTCGAGCAGCTGGATCTGGGCATCATTCCGCTGCTGGTTGACCCCGACTGCGCGACCCTTGCCGAGCTCAAGCCCCGCTATCTGGTGGATGCCATCTTGGCCAAGCAGAACCTCGGCACCCACAGGGAGATGGCCCCCATCACGGTGGCCCTCGGCCCGGGCTTCGAGGCGGGGCGCGACTGCGATGCGGTCATCGAGACCAACCGTGGTCACCATCTGGGGCGGGTCATCTATCAGGGCCCCGCCCAGCCCAATACCGGCATTCCCGGGGTGATCGAGGGGCACTCCGCCCGCCGGGTGGTGCGCGCCCCCGTCGCCGGGGTGATGAAGAGCCTGATCAAGCTCGGCGATCTGGTGCAGGAGGGGGATGTAATCGCCCACGTGGGGGACGCCCCCATTATCGCGCCGCTCTCCGGCATGGTGCGGGGGCTGCTCAGCGATGGCATCGAGGTGACCGTCGGCTTCAAGATCGGTGATATCGACCCCAGGGGCGAGCGGGCCGATCCCACTACCGTCTCTGACAAGGCGCGCGCGATCGGCGGCGCCGTGCTGGAAGCCATGATGCATCTGGCCCAGCGCAGATAAGCCAGCGCGCCAACACAAAGGGCCCGCCATGATGACGGGCCCTTTTTATCTCTTCGCCGGCAATCAACTCAGCCGTGCTTGATGCGGGTCTCCCCCGCCACCGACACCAGGGACCGTTTGCCCTTGCGGCTGATGACGATCAAGGCCAGCACGATAAGGCCAATGCCGCTCCCCTCCACCGGTCCCGGGTTTTCACCAAGCAGCCACCAGGAGAGCAGCACGCCGCTGACCGGCACCGCCAGGGTGCTGAGCCCGGCGATCCCCGCCGGCAGCTTTTTCAGCACGAACAGCCAGAGGCTCCAGGCCAGCGCCGTGGCGAAGATGGCGCTATAGGCGAGCGCACCGAACACATAGGGCTGCCAGTCGATGGGTCGCTCCGGCACCAGCGCCGCCACCAATGCCATCACCAAGGTGGCGTAGATCATCTGCCAGGTGGTGAGGGACATCAGATCCACCCCGGGGTGGCGGGCATACATCCGCTTGGCAATGATGGCGCTGATCCCCCAGCAGATGCCGGAGGCAATCCCCAGCAGCGCGCTCTTCATGGAATCCAGGTGTAGCTGCCAGGGCTCGATCACCAACAGCAGGCCGCAGGCGGCCACCCCGACCGCCAGATAGTGCAGCTTGCGCATCCGCTCGCCGAGAAAGAGCGCCGCGAAGATCACCACCCAGAACGGCATGGTGTAGCTCAGAATAGCCACCTTGCCCGCCCCGCCGCTGATCAAAGCCCACTGGGCCAACCCCACCATGCCGCAGGTCTGGAACAGGGCGATGGCGAGGGTATAGCGAAACGGGGTGGGTTTGAGATAACGGCGGCCGCGCAGGCACTGCACCAGCAGCAACACCAGGGATCCGCACAGGCAGCGCAGGGCGGTGAACTCGAACGCCCCCGCGTAGAGCATCACCTGCTTCATCACGATCCAGCTGTAACTCCAGATGGCGGTGAGCAGGACCAATCCCCCCAGCGCCGCCATATTCAACTTGCTATTCATTGTGCTGCCTTGTTGCTGCGGTCGGTACGTCCGCCATTCGGGGCGCCATCTTACTCCTCTGCCGTCCCCCTGCCCACCGCGGATAAGAGCTGGCCGGCCCATGCTTCTCGTCTGCCAATCTCCTGCACCGGCCAACAGAAAGGGGGCCTTGTGCCCCCTGTTTGCAACCATCAAAGGCGAGGCTACAGGCTGATCAGGGTGCCGGTCTTGCCGGCAATGCCATCGGCGGCCTTCTCCAGCAAGGTGATCAGGGATTTGCGCCCCGCCATGGAGGTGGCGAACGAGAGCGCCGCCTCCACCTTGGGCAGCATGGAGCCCTTGGCAAACTGCCCCTGGGCGATAAAGCCGTTGGCATCGGCCACGCTCAGGGTATCGAGCCACTGCACCTCGGGCTTGCCGAAGTTGATGGCTACTTTTTCTACCGCAGTGAGGATGATCAACATGTCGGCATCGATGAGCTCTGCCAGCCTGGCACTGGCCCAATCCTTGTCGATCACCGCGCTGGCACCACGCAGGTGATTGCCTTCGCGCAGCACCGGAATGCCGCCGCCACCGACGGTGATCACCACCTGACCGGCAGCCAGCATGGCAGAGACGGTCTCTTTCTCGATGATGTCGATGGGTTTGGGGGATGCTACCACCCGACGATAGCCACGGCCGGCGTCCTCTTTGAGCCGCTCGCCCTTGGCCATCAGCGCCTCGGCCTCCTCCTTGCTGAAGAAGCCGCCGATGGGCTTGCTCGGGTCGAGGAAAGCGGGATCGTTTTTATCCACCTCCACCTGGGTCACCAGGGTGGCCACCGGCTTGTGGATGCCGTGCACCAGCAGGGCCTCGCGCAGGGCGTTTTGCAGGTCATAACCGATGTAGCCCTGACTCAGGGCCACGCAGACCGACATGGGCAGATGGGGCGCCTTGGGATCGTGGCGGGCCGCCACCTCGAACGCCTGCTGGATCATCCCCACCTGCGGGCCGTTGCCGTGGGTGACCACCACCTCGTGCCCCTGGGCGATCAGGTCGGCAATGGTGCCCGCCGTGCTCTGCACCGCCTTCATCTGCTCGGGCAGGTTGTTGCCCAGCGCATTGCCACCAAGGGCCAGTACGATTCGCTGTTTCATCTTGTTATCTCCCAGTGAGGGGACAAGCCGGCGCGATACCGGCCCACCTTTCGTTGCTCAAATAACCTCGTGACTTTGCGGGATGCGAACTGCTTGTCAGCCTGACACCACAAGGCAAGGCGAGTGCAGCTCTGGTGCCAAGGCCGGATCAAAGGGCGTTCTGGCCAAAAACCGGCCATGACCACGTTGCCCCAGAAACTCGCCATCGCGGGCCACTATCTCGCCGCGACTGAGGGTCATCCTGATCTGGCCGGGGCAATGCATCCCCTCGTAGGGGCTGTAGTCGCCGTTGTCGTGCAACTGTTGATGGGAAATCAGGGTGTCACCACGGGGATCCATGATCACCAGATCGGCGTCAGACCCAAGTTGCAGGTTGCCCTTGCGCGGCCAGAGGCCAAACAGGCGCGCCGGGTTGGCACTGGTGAGCGCCACGAAGCGCGACGGCGAGATGCGCCCCCCCAACACTCCGTGGGCAAACAGCAGCAGCATCCGATTCTCGACCCCGGGCAAGCCGTTGGGACAGCGGCTGAAATCGCCGCCAGAGAGGGTCATGCGCTGGGCGTGAGAGAAGTTGCAGTGATCGGTCGCCACCGTATCGATGTCACCCGCAGCGATGCCAACCCACAGCTTGTCCTGCTCGCTACGTCCGCGCAGCGGCGGACTCAGCAGATAGTCGACCCCGTTCTCCTTGTAATAACACTGCTCATCGAGCAGCAAGTATTGCGGGCAGGTCTCCACCCAGACCGGCTGACCCTGACGGCGCGCCAGTTTCAGATACTCCAGCCCCAAGCCATTGGAGAGATGGACGATATAGAGCGGCGCATTGCCCGCGAGCCCTGCCAGATTGATCATCCGGGCGATGGCCTCGGCTTCGCATTCCAGCGGGCGGCTTTGCGGGTGATACCAGGGCTCACAGTGGCCGGCGGCCAGCAGGGCCGCCCGGCGCGCCGCGATGGCGGCATCGTTCTCGGGGTGGACGGTGGCAAGCGCCCCCACCTCCTTGAGGCGCGCCAGGGCACGCAACACGTCATGGTCCCCCAGCTTGTACTGGTAGGTGAGATAGAGCTTGAAGCTGCTGATCCCCTCCTCCTGCACCATGGCGGCCATCTCGTGGAGGATGGCGTCATCCACATGCTGAACGACACCGTGAAAGCTGTAGTCAATCACCGCCTGTGTGGCGGCATAGTCGTGATAGCAGGCCAGCTGGTGATGCAGGTTGCACCCCGCCGGGCCAAATCCCATGTGATCGACGATGGTGGTGGTGCCCCCACAGGCGGCGGCACGGGTACCGCTGAAAAAGTCATCGCAACTGCGGGCAATCCCCACATCGATGTTGAAGTGGGTGTGGACGTCAATACCGCCCGGCATCACGTAGCAACCGCTGGCATCGATCAGCTCGGTCTCGCCATTGGGCTGGATATCGGTGGCCCGAGTGCGGATCACCCCGTTCTCGATCAGCAGATCCTGACGATATTCACCCTGTGCATCGACCAGCACGCCGTTCTTGATCAGCCGTTTCATCCCACCCCCTCGCACATCCGATTGCGTCAAACAGCAAGGCCCCGCCTGCTAAAGACGGGGCACTGGCCACACAGGCAACAGCCGGGCGGTGATGGCAGTCACCGCCCGGCAGCCCCCTTACTTGTCCAGCTCGGCCAGATAGAGCATGGGGATCACCGCGTACATGGCGGCGCACTTGACCAGATGCTCCTTCCAGGTTTTCTCGTTCGGCGCGTGGGCTTCCGGCTCTTTGCCCGGGCCAAAACCGATCACCGGGATGCCGTGGCGGCCCATGATGGAGACCCCGTTGGTCGAGAAGGTCCACTTGTCCACCACCGGCGCCTTGTTGAACAGCTGGGTGTACGCCTTGGAGAGGGTCTTGACCGTGATGTGATCCTCTTCCACCTTCCAGGTCGGGAAGTAGCACTCGGTCGGGTAGACCAGGCCGGTGTAGGCCGGACGGTCGTACTGGTACATGGAGACCTCGGCGCCGGCGGCTTGCACCGCAGGCAGGGCGCGGATCTCGTCGAGCGCCCCTTGCCAGGTCTCGCCCCAGGTGAGACGACGGTCGATGGAGACGGCGCAGCTGTCCGCCACGGCGCAGCGGCTTGGCGAAGTGAAGAAGATCTCGGAGACGGTCAGGGTGCCCTTGCCGAGGAAGTCGTCATTGCCGAGGTTGTGGCTGAGCGCCTGCAATTCACCGAGGATCGGGCCCATCTTGAAGATGGCGTTGTCACCGCGCTCCGGTGCAGAGCCGTGGCAGCTGACCCCCTGCACCTCGACGCGGATCTCCATGCGGCCACGCTGGCCACGGTAGATCTGGCAGTCGGTCGGTTCGGTACTGACCACGAACTCGGGGCGGATCTTGCTCTGCTCGATGATGTACTGCCAGCACAGACCGTCGCAGTCCTCCTCCTGCACGGTGCCGGTCACCAGCAGGGTGTACTCGTCTTCCAACCCCAGATCCTTGATGATCTTGCCGGCGTAGACCATGGAGGCCATGCCCCCTTCCTGATCGGAGGCGCCACGGCCACCGATGATCTCGTGATCTTCCATCCCTTCATAGGGATCGAAGGTCCAGTTGGCCATGTTGCCGACCCCCACGGTATCGATGTGGGCATCCATGGCGATCAGGTGCGGGCCGTGGCCGATATAACCCAGCACGTTGCCCATGGGGTCGATCTCCACCTTGTCGAAGCCGACCTTCTCCATCTCCTGCTTGATGCGCAGCACCACCTGCTCTTCATCACAGCTCTCGCTCGGGATGGCGATCATGTCGCGCAGGAACTGAGTCATCTCGGCCTTGTACTGGTAGGCCTTCTCCAACACCATTTCAAACGGAATTTGCTTGCTCATTGTGTCTCTCCATAACCAACCTGGGGTGCGGGAGTGCGCCTCCCGCCCGCTACTCGTCATGGCACCCGCCGGGTACCATCCTGTTTCAATTCGTGCCTCTTTCATTTGCAGGCGGGATTACCAGCAGGCAGGGTGCTTGCCTTCCCACACCACTTCCCGGTAATGGGCCACGTCGGTGTCCCCTTCGGTATTGATCACCAGCACCACCGACTGCTCATCGAGCCCCAGCCGGGCCATCAGCGCCGCGCGATCCGGGTGGTGACGCACCGCCGCCAGCACGCCGGTGCCGACCGAACCGGATTCGCCGGAGATGATGCGGGGATCATCGCCAAGGGGGTTGCCGAGCACGCGCATGCCGAGCGCCGATACCTTGTCGTGACAGGAGATGAACTGGGTAGTGCAGCCACGCAGCACAGGCCAGCCGAGGGGATTGGGTTCGCCGCAGGCGAGACCGGCCATGATGGTGCGCATGTCGCCCCCCACGTTGACCATCTCCCCCGCCACGCCGGAGCGATAGATGCAGTCGGCCTGATCCGGTTCGACCACGATACTGTGCAGGTTCTTCGCCCCGAAGCAGTCCACCAGATAGCCGAGCACGCCGCCCGCCAGCGCCCCGACCCCGGCCTGCAGCAGCACGTGGGTGGGCTGCTTGATGCCCATGGCCTGCATCTGCTCGACCGCTTCGTCGGCCAGGGTGGCGTAGCCCTGCATGATCCAGGTCGGGATCTTGGTGTAACCCTCCCAGGCGGTGTCCTGCACTATGTACCAGCCGCGCTCCTCGGCCATCTTCATGGTCAGGCGCACGGTGTCGTCGTAGTTCATGTCGGTGACAATGCACTCGGCCCCCAGCGCCAGGATGTGGTCCACCCGCTCCTGGGCAGAGCCCTTGGGCATGTAGACCACCGCATGCTGACCCACCTGCTTGGCGGCCCAGGCGACGCCACGACCGTGGTTGCCGTCGGTGGTGGTGGCGAAGGTCATCGGCTCCTTGATGGTGCGCTTGATGAGATCGAAGGTGAAATCCTCTACCGCCACCCCGTATTTTTCACAGAGCAGGTTGGCGATGGCATAAACGCCACCCAGCATCTTGAAGGCATTGAGGCCAAAGCGTTTGGACTCATCCTTCACCAGGATGTTCTTCACCCCGATATAGCCGGCGAGCGCTGTCAGATCGCACAGGGGGGTGGGCTCATAACCGGCCAGTTTTTTATGAAAGGCGCGGGCCTTTTGCGCCTGCGCACGGGAAAACAGGGGCAGCGACTCACCGGTAAAGAAACGGTTATCGGCAATCTCCATCTTCAGGGAAAATTGGGACATGAATACCTCACAAAGAGTCATCTCGCCGGGGATCATCGAGTGAAAAGCGCCCCGGGGAGAGAACCCGTGACAATCATTGCGTGATGACGACGGCCGGGCGGGACTTATTTCCCACCCGGCCAGGCCATTATTTGACGCGTTTTTGCGCCTCTTTTATCAAGCCTTCGAGGGCGGCGCCCGGTGCCGAGAATTTACGGGCAACAATCATGGCGGCGATAATATAGGGCTTCCAGCTCGCCTCTTTATAAGTGGCGATCCGGTATTTCTCGAATACCCCTTCACTCACTTCCCCTTCCTTGCAGGAGACGCCGGAAATATCCGCCGGCAGGCAGTGCATATAGAGCGCCTCGCCCCCCTTGGTGAGGGCCATCATCTCTTCGGTGCAGTGCCAATCCTTGTGCTTGGCGTTCTGCGCCAGGCAATGCTGCTCCAGCTCTTTGAGGCCAGCGTGATCGTTGGCCCGCAGCAGCTCGGTGCGCTGCTCCATCACCTGATAGGGTGCCCAGGACTTGGGATAGACGATGTCGGCATCCTTGAACGCCTCTTCCATGGAGGTGACCTGGCGGAAACTGCCGCCGGAGGCCTTGGCATTCTCCTTGGCCACTTCGATCACGTCCGGGATCAGGTCATACCCTTCCGGGTGGGCCAGGGTCACATCCATGCCAAAGCGGGTCATCAGCCCGATGATGCCCTGCGGCACGGAGAGCGGCTTGCCGTAGCTCGGCGAGTAGGCCCAGGTCATGGCAATCTTCTTGCCCTTGAGGTTCTCGAGGCTCCCGAAGTGCTCCTGCAACCAGGCGAGATCAGCCATGGACTGGGTCGGGTGATCAATGTCGCACTGCAGGTTGACCAGCGCCGGGCGCTGGGGCAGCACGCCCTTCTCGAACCCCTCGTCAAGCGCGGCGCCCACTTCACGCATGTAGGCGTTGCCGGCCCCCAGGTACATGTCGTCGCGAATGCCGATGGCATCGGCGCAAAACGAGATCATGTTGGCGGTTTCACGCACCGTCTCGCCGTGGGCAATCTGGGACTTGCCCTCGTCCAGATCCTGCTGGGTCAGGCCGAGCAGGTTGAGGGCGGAGGCGTAGGAGAAACGGGTACGGGTGGAGTTGTCACGAAACACCGAGATGCCAAGACCGGTATTGAACAGCTTGGTGGCGATGTTTTCGGCGCGCAGTCCCTTGAGGGCCTCGGCCAGTTTGAGCACCAGCGCCAGCTCCTGAGGAGTCTGCTCCCAGGTCAGCAGGAAGTCTTTTTCATGCAGGTTGGACTTGAGTTCATTGATCTCTTTGATTAACTGGTTCACTGCTTTCATCGTTAGCCCCAATCTGTTGATGAGAAATGCATTGCTCCCCTTCCACTCACAGGTCACCGAAACAAGGGCCATTGGGTGAGTTCATCGGTCAGCGTCAAATAAGGGCAATCAATAAGCGTGCCAACGCATAAATAAGCGGGGAATAACCAGAAAAGGCGTCTTGAATGTGAGCCGGCGCACAGCCTGAGGCTATATGGCGCCCCGCCAAGGCAGGTGAGCCGGCTTATTTTCAAGCGGATGGCTGCGCGCTGCTGAAATAGCGCGAGAATAGGGTGAAAGAAGGCCAAGCCGGCCCTGATAATTATCAGTCCGGCTATCACCAGAGCCTGCCAATTGATAGAAAGCGGGGCCACATTCTCATAATGATAACGCCGCGATTGTCGGTCGCGGCGCGGTCAAGCGGGGCCGCCAGGCGACCCGCTGCGAAATCAGGCCTGCACGGCGATCTCGTACTTCTTTATCTTGCGATAGAGGGTGGCGATGCCAATCCCGAGCGCCTGGGCGGCCAGCTTCTTGTTGCCAAGGCGCAGCAGGGTCTCCTCTATCATCTGCTTTTCCATGTTCTCCAGCCCGTTTTCGCCAAGTGGCAGCGCCAATACGCGCTCGACCTGGCCGGCCCCCGGCTCTGGCAAGCTTGCCTCTGGCGATGACCAAGGCGCCCCCGTAGCCGATGCCGGGTTGCCAGCGGCATGGCTGAGCGCAGGGTCGGCCAGCACGCCATGGGAATAAGGATAGGGCGAGAGCGGCATGCGCGCAATTTGCGCCGTGCTGCGTGGCGGCTCGTCCGCCCCACTGCGCTGGTTGCGCAGAATATTGGGGGGCAGCAGTATGCTCTCGATCACCTCCCCCGCCTGCACCACGTTCACCAGGTACTCGATAAGGTTGCTGAGCTCGCGCACGTTGCCGGGCCAGCGGTAGCCCTCCAGCAGTGCCATTACCTCCGGGCTCAGCCCCGGATACAGCAGGCCGATGCGGCTGGTGTGCAGGTTGAGGAAGTAGTGGGTCAGCAGCGCCACGTCCCCCTCCCGCTCGCGCAGGGGCGGCAGGTGGATGGGAATGACGTTGAGGCGATAGAAGAGATCCTCGCGAAACTTGCCCTCGGCGATGTACTGCTCCAGATGCTGATGGGTCGCGGCAATGATGCGAATGTCCACCGGCACCGGCCGGCTGGCGCCGATGGGGGTCACCTCCCGCAGCTCCAGCACCCGCAGCAGCTTGGCCTGCATGGTGAGCGGCATGTCCCCTATCTCGTCGAGAAACAGGGTGCCCTGCTGGGCGGCCTGGATCAGCCCTTGCTTGCCGGTATTGGAGGCGCCAGTGAAGGCCCCCTTCACGTAGCCGAACAGCTCGCTCTCGAGCAGCTGCTCGGGGATGGCGGCGCAGTTGATGGCGATGAAGGGCTTGTCGCGGCGAGGGCTGAGCCGGTGAATGGTGCGGGCCACCACCTCCTTGCCGGTGCCGCTCTCGCCGCACACCAGCACGCTGGAGGGACTCAGGGCGATGCGATGGAGCAGCTTTTTCAGGGCCCGCATCGGCTTGCTCTCCCCGATCAGCATGCTGACTCCCTCGTCGGGCTCCAGCGGCGGGTTCGGCGTGCCATGAGACTGGTGAAACGCCATCAGAAACAGCTGCTGGCCCTGCACGTGGTGCAACTGGCCGATGATCAGCTCCTGACGATCCCCCAGGGTGACGATGTGCTGCAGGTGGCCGGTCAACCCCTGCTGGGCAAAGGTGAGCGGGCGCAGCCCTATCTCGCAGCCCAGCAGCGCCTCCTGCTGGCAGTTGAGCTGCTTGAGCGCTACCTCGTTGGCGTAGAGCACCTGACTCTTCTCGTCGAGCAGCAGGCAGCCCTGATCCATGTGATTCATCAGGCTGAGGAAGACCTTGTTGACCCCGTCCGACAGGCCGCGCGAGTCGAGCAGCTTGGCCACGAAGATGCTGGAGATGTGCTGCACATAGTCGCACACCTCCTGCAGGTTGTTGTTGAGACGGGCCTGCTGCTCCGGGTTGAAGGCCACCAGGCTGATCACCCCGATGCAGTTCTCCTCCACCATGATGGGCACCCCGAGAAAGGCCCGCTCCCGGCAGCTCTCCTTGCAGCTGCACCCCTCGCAGACCGGATCCTCGCTGGTGTGGGTGACTATCTTCTCGCGCTGATGCTCGATGACGTAGCGCAACAGGCGGGAGTCCCCCTCCAGTTGGCGACCGAAGAACTTGCCGTAAGGGCCGGTTCCCGCCACCCGCACCATGTTGGCGTCCACGATTTCCACTTCCAGTTGCAGCACGCTGGCCAGCATCTTGGCAAAGCGCAAAATGGTGGGCTGGATCTGCATCAACAAACATTGGTTACTGACGGACATCATGTTAAATCCCCTGGCTCCCACCCCGGGTGGGATTCATGCTGGCCAGATACTATGCCAATTCGACAGCAGCGACTTCGCCGAGGATCACGAAAAGGGAACTTGCACCCGCCCCGCTCCCCGGAGTGAGAGCTGGCGCAGAGTGGGGAAGAGAAAAGCCAAGAAGCAGGCCGCGAACATCATCCGTGTGAACAAAAAATGGTGGGAAAGCCGGCTCAACTGCCCAGATGCAGGGCCAGCCAGACTGCCAACGGGATCACCAGCACCGAGAGCGCATTGCCGCCGAGCACGATACTGGCCACCTTCTCGGGCTGGCACTGGTACTGCTCGCACAACATGTAGTTGAGCACCGCCGGGGGCAGCGCCACCGACAGCATCAGGAGCGGGATCCAGGCCGGTTGCAGCGGCAGCAACCAGACCGCCAGACCCAGGGAGATGCCGCCAGCCAGCAGATAGAGCAGGTTGCACTTGAGGGCGAGCCCCAGGTGATCCAGCTCCCCTTCCATCAGCCGGATGCCGAGGGCAAACAGCATCAGCGGCACCGAGATCTGGCCGAGCAGCGAGGCGCTGGTCACCAGGTACTCGGGCAGCGGAATGTGCAGATTGGCCACCAGCAGGCCCGCCAGGGCGGCCCACAGCACAGGGCTTTTCAGCCAGAGCCAGCGGGAGGTGTTGGCCGAGAGGATGAACATGCCCACCGAGAAGTGGAGCAGGTTGGAGAGCACGAAGAGAATGATGATGGCGCCCAGCTGCTGCTCGCCGAAGGCCAGCACCATCAGCGGAATGCCGAGGTTGCCGGTGTTGCGAAACATGGCGGGCAGGATCAGGGCCGGTCGGCTGATGCTGCTAAGCCTGAGCAGGGAGAGCAGCAGCCCCGGCAGCAGGATCACCAGGGCCCCCGCCGCGATGAGCGACAGATGAGTCATCAGATCCAGCGGGTATTTGACCAGCGCCGAGAACACCAGCGCCGGGGTAAACAGCTCGATATTGGCTCGGTTGACGTAACCCAGCGCGCCGCCCGGACGCAACCTGCCGTAGAGGGCGCCAAGCCCCACCACCGCAAACACCGGAATGACGATATTGAGCAGCGCGCTGAACATGGGCGAGTCCTTTACAGTTCGCGGGCGGGGGTTCCCATCAGCAGCACGGGATCCAGGGTCACTTCCTGGCGGCCGTTGCTCACCCAGAGCTGGCCGTCGGAGATGGTGCAGGTGAGCTGCATGGTGCGCTCCACCATCTCGGTCAGCGGCAGGGTCTGGCTGTCGGAGAGCTCAATCACGGTGAGGTTGTCGTGCAGGCTGAGCTTGCCCTGGTTCTGCTTCCACCAGACGCTGGTGCCACGGCCACCGTAGAGGTAGAGCACCACATGGCGGGAGCGGTTGCACGCCTTCTTGAGACGGCGCTCGTCGGGCTGGCCGAGCTCGATCCAGAGTTCAATCTCGTCGGAATAGTTCTTGCGCCAGAGCTCGGGCTCATCATCGGCAGAGAGGCCCTTGGTGAACTCCAGTCGCTCGGCGGCGTGCCAGGCGAAGGCCGCCAGCCGGATCATCATCCGCTCATCGGTCTCGGAGGGGTGTCGGGCCAGGGTGAGAGAGAAGTCCTGATAGAGATTGCGATCCATGTCGGACAGGCTGAGCTGAGCCTTGAATACGGTTGCCTTGAGAGCCATAGAAAACCTTGAATACCTTGGGAAGCGGGCCGAAACGAAAAACTGCGCGCCAGTGTAATCAAAATCGGCGGCAGGTTCGACCTCAAGCAGCACAGATTTGGCCTGGCTCGCGCAGATAACGGCGTGCCAAGGCTCAAAAAACAAATGCCAGTCCGAAGACTAGCATTTGGCGGTATGAACGAAAGAAGCGGATCACTTCTCGGCGGACTTGACCCCGAAGGCATTGAGCAGCAGGCAGCAGGTCACTGCCACCGCTACAAACCCGCTCAGGAAGATAAAGGGCATGGCCCCGTATCCCAATACAGTCCAGATGGTTTGTTCAAGCAGACTCATTATGTGTCCTTCATCCAGTGAAATGGGTGTCCCTTTCGTGACGGGGTAATTCCCCGTTCCTGATGATGCTATTTGACCCCAACCAGCGCCTGAGTCCTATGCCACCAAAGTAATAAATAGGGGGCTACTTTGCGTTGGATCAACAATTTATCCCTTGCCGAGGAAAAATATGGACGCAATTCAACCCGTTGTCAGCCTGCTGCCCTCTCCTCTCCCATTGCTGCACCAAAAAGAAGGAGGCGACCCCGGGGTCGCCTCCTTGTCGGTTGGCCTGTTGCCGCGAGCGGCGCACCCTCAATAGAAGCGCTGCTGCTCCGCCGCCATCGCCTTGAGACGATCGCAAGGGGCGAAGCGATCGCCATGGCGCTTCTGGTAGTGCTCAAGGCGCGCCACCAGGTGCTCGATGCCAAGGCTGTCCATGTAGCGGAACGGGCCTCCCAGGAACGGCGGGAAGCCGATGCCGAAGATGGCGCCGATGTCGCCATCGCGGGCTGAGGCCACCACGCCGCTGTCGAGCGCCATGGCCGCTTCGTTGAGCATCATCAGCACACAGCGCTCGGCGATCTCCGCCTTGGCCTGTTTGGCCTGGGGGCTGACACCCAAGACGCCATAGACGCTGTCGTCCACCTTCTTCTTGCCCTTGGCGGCTTTGCCGTAGAGGTAGAAGCCCTTGCCGTTCTTGCGCCCCTTGCGATCGTTTTGCAGCAGCTTGTCAAAGGCCGCCGGGGCCTGGAAGCGCTCGCCCCTCAGCTCTTTCTCGAGGATCGGGGAGATCTTGGCCCCCACGTCGATCCCCACCTCGTCCAGCAGGGTGATGGGGCCCACCGGGAAGCCGAAATCGAGCAGGGCACCGTCCAGCACCTCCACCGGCTCCCCTTCCAGCACCAGGCGCGCAGCCTCGTTCATGTAAGGAGCCAGGATGCGGTTGACGTAGAAGCCCGCCTCGTCCTTGACCACGATGGGGGTCTTGCCCTGAGCGCGAGCAAAGGCCAGGGTGGTGGCAACCGTCTCGGCACTGGTGCCGGCGTGGGGGATGATCTCAGCCAGCGGCATCTTGTCCACCGGGCTGAAGTAGTGCAGCCCCACCACCCGCTCCGGGTGTGCCGCCGCCGAGGCGATCTGGTGGATAGGCAGGGAGGAGGTGTTGGAGGCAAACACTGTGTGCTCGCCGCACTCGCGCTCCACATCCTTCACCATCTGGTGTTTGAGGGCGAGATCTTCGAACACGGCTTCCACCACCATGTCGACCCGATGGAAACCGGAATAGTCGAGGGTGCCGGTGAGCAGGCTCATCTGCTTCTCAAGCTCGCTGCGCAGGATGTGACGACGCTTGAGCTTCTTGGCCAGGATGTCGTAGCTGTAGCGCATGGCGTTGCCAATGCCGGCACTGGCCACGTCCTTGATCCGTACCGGTACGCCCGCCTTGGTGGCGGTGACAAAAGCGATGCCGCCCCCCATCAGACCGCCGCCCAGCACGGCGGCATGACCCACCTTGCGCGGCTCGGCCCCCTGATAGGTGACCTCCTTCTTCATCTCGGTGGTGGCGAAGAAGATGGAGCGCAGGGCGGCGGATTCGCTGGTCATCACCAGCTCGCCAAAGTGGCGGGATTCGGCGGCAAGACCGGCCTGCATCCCCTCTTCCACCCCGATGCGCACCACCTCCAGGATCAGTTCAGGGGCCGGGTAGTTGCCGCGGGTCTTCGCCTTCACCCCCTTGCGGGCCTGATCGAACAATACCTTGCGGCCGAGCTTGTTGGTCTCCAGCAGTTTGCCCTGCAGATCCCGCTTCAGCTCGTGACGGGGCTTGCCCTTCTTGGCCAGCTTGATGGCGGCCTCCAGCAGGATGGAGGGGGGCACCACATCGTCCACCAGACCCAGTTTCCTGGCCTGCTTGGCCCGCACCTGCTTGCCGGTCAACATCAGATCGAGCGCCTTGGCCACCCCGATGAGGCGCGGCAGACGCTGGGTCCCGCCGGAACCCGGCAGCAAGCCCAGTTGCACCTCGGGCAGGCCGAGCACCGTCTTGCCGTGATCGGTGACCACCCGACCATGACAGGCCAGCGCCAGCTCCAGCCCGCCGCCGAGGCAGGGGCCGTGGATGGCGGCGATCACCGGAATGGGCAGCGACTCGATCTCGGCGAAGATCACCTGCCCTTCCCGCGACAGCGTCTCGGCATCCTTGGCGCTGGTGCAGGCCGCCAGCATGCTGATGTCGGCGCCGGCGATGAAGGAGTCCTTCTTGCCGGAGACCACCACCAGGCCGATCAGCTCTTTATTGGCTTTCACCTCGGCCAGCACCGTGCGGATCTCGTCCACGAAGGCGGCGTTCAGGGTATTCATGCTCTCGCCCGGCACATCCATGGTGAGAATGCCGATGCCATCCTGGCGCACCGCTAGGGAAAAAGTCTTCTCGCTCATCACTCTACCTCCAACACCATGGCCACGCCGAGACCGCCCGCCGCACAGGCGGTGTTCAGCCCCAATCCTCCCCCCCGACGCCGCAGCTCGTGCAGGGTCTGGGTGATCATGCGCGCACCGGTCGCGGCAAAGGGGTGACCATAGGCCAGCGAGCCACCGAGGACGTTGAATTTATCCATGTCCACTTCGCCGATGGCCTGATCACGGCCCAGCTTGCTCTGGGCAAACTCGTGGCTGGCAAACATCTTGAGGTTGGCCAGTGTCTGGGAGGCAAAGGCTTCGTGCATGTCGATCAGGGTCAAATCGGCCAGCGTGATACCGGCGCGGTCCAGCGCCAGCGGGGTGGCGTAGGAGGGGCCCATCAGCATGTCCTGCCAGACGTCGATGGCAGAAAACGCGAAGCTGCGGATATAGCCGAGCGGCTCGAGACCGAGCTCGCGGGCCCGACCTTCCCGCATCAGCAACACGGCGGCGGCGCCGTCGGTGAGCGGGGTGGCGTTGGCGGCGGTGACGGAGCCGTGCAGCCGGTCAAACACCGGCTTGAGCTTGGCGTAGCTCGCCAGATCCGAGCTTTCGCGGATGTTGTTGTCTCGCTCCAGCGGCGCCTTGTAGGGAGGCACATGGGCGGTGAACACCTCGCCACTCAACTTGCCATCGGCCCAGGCCTGGGCGGCCAGGGTGTGTGAGCGGTGCGCCAGCGCATCTTGCGCCTCGCGGCTGATCTGGTGACTCTTGGCCATCTGCTCGGCGGTCTGGCCCATGGAGAGACCGGTGGAGTACTCGGCCACGGCGGGCGGCACCGGCAGCAGATCCTTGACCCGCAACTGGCGCAGGATATTGAAACGCTGCTGCAGATTGCGCGCCTTGTTGAGATCCACCAGGGCGCGGGCCAGCTTCTTGCTCACCCCGATGGGCAGCACGGAGGAGGAGTCGGCACCGCCGGCGATGGCGATGTCCACCGTGCCGGCCATGATGGATTCGGTGACGTTGGCGACGGCCTGGAAACTGGTGGCGCAGGCGCGCGACACGCTATAGGCATCGGTGCTGACGCTCATGCCGGTGCCAAGCACGATCTCGCGGGCGATGTTGGGGGCTTCCGGCATCTGTACCACCTGGCCGAACACCAGCTGGTCGATGAGCTTGGGATCGAGATCGGTGCGAGCGAGCATCTCGCTCACCACCAGCTTGCCCAGATCCACCGCAGGCACGCCGTGAAAGGCGGTGGCCTGCTTGG
>NZ_NEVB01000184.1:18803-35016 GCF_002259925.1 Aeromonas sp. A35_P
CTGACCTCATTGCGCCACATCTTAACAATCCACTCACAAATTTCATACGGCTGATTGAAACTAAATTGCCGCCATCTTGGCCCCCTCCCTCGCCCTTGTGCGCCAACTGGAGTATAAAAAGATCAACTTCTATGAAAACAACGGGTTTATTGCATGGCAGCGGCCGAGTTCAGACAGCTTGGGGACTATCTTGGTAGTCAGATTCTGGGACAGGGCCCCCTCATCGAGGGGCTGCTGATCGCCCTGTTATGTGAAGGACATGTGTTGATCGAGGGCGCCCCCGGTCTTGCCAAGACCCGGGCCGTCAAGACGCTGGCCGGCGCGGTGGAGGGACGCTTCGCCCGCATCCAGTTCACCCCGGACCTGCTGCCCGCCGATCTCACCGGCAGCGAGGTGTTTCATCCCCAGGATGCCAGCTTCGTGTTTCAGCCCGGCCCCCTCTTCAACCATCTGGTGCTGGCGGACGAGATCAACCGGGCGCCGGCCAAGGTGCAGTCCGCCCTCTTGGAGGCGATGGCCGAACATCAGATCACCGTGGGCAAGAAGAGCTGGCGCCTGCCGCCACTCTTTATGGTGGCCGCCACGCAAAACCCGATAGAACAGGAGGGGACCTATCCCCTGCCGGAGGCTCAGCTCGATCGCTTCCTGCTCAAGCTGCTGGTGGACTACCCGAGCCCCGCCATGGAGCTCGCCATCCTCCAGCTCAACGCCCAGGGCGACACCCTGCCGACGCCGCCGCTCACCCTGAGCCAGGCCGATCTGCTGGCGGCCCGCAGCGCGGTGCAGGCCGTGCAGATGCAGGGGCGTCTCGAGCACTATCTGGTGCAGCTGGTCTGCGCCACCCGTCCCGGCAGCGGCCTGCGTCCGGAGCTCGAACCCCTGGTCGCGGTGGGCGCCAGCCCCAGGGCCAGCATAGGTCTGGCCAGAGCGGCTCGTGCCAGGGCCTGGCTGGCCGGGCGGGATTTCGTGCTGCCCGAAGACATTCAGCAACTGGCGCCGGCCGTGCTGCGCCATCGCCTCATCCCCAGTTATCAGGCGCTGGCGGACAACCTCGACAACGAGGCGCTCATCACCCTGCTGCTGGATGCGATCCCATGCCCCTGAGCCCGCTCGCTCCCTCTGCGCAGGCCCTGCTGCCATGACGAGCGCCGCCGATCCCCTCGCCCATCCCGATATCGCCCTGCCGCTTGCCAGGTTGCTGGCGATCAGGCTGTGGGCCCGGCAGGGGCCACGCTCGTCCATTCAACCGGTGGCACAGGGGCGGCTTGGCCGCACGCCGGGGCTCACCTTTCGCGAGCTGCGTGCCTATCAGGCCGGTGACGAGGTGCGCCATATCGACTGGCGTGTGACCGCCCGCCTCGGTCGCCCCTATACCCGCCTCTACAGCGAAGAGCAGGATCAGGCCCACTGGCTGCTGCTCGATCTCTCCCCGGCCATGTACTTCGGCTCACGCCACCAGCTCAAGGCGCGCCTGGGCTGCGAGCTGGCCGCCGCCCTGCTCTGGCAAGGGGAAAAGCAGGCCAACACCCTGATCTGCCACGGCGTGGAGCCCCATCTGCAACACCAGCGCGGCTCTCTGGTGCCGCTGCTGGAGGCCCTATGCCACCACTATCGGCAGGGGCTGGCGCGCACGCCGCCCCTCCACGCCCTGACCCATACCCTGGCCCGCCTCAATCTGCCCCACGGCGCCAGATTGACCCTGATCACCGATCACAGCCCCTTCGATGAGGCGCTCTGCCGCCAGTTGCAGCTGCTCGGTCGGCGCCATGACATTCATTGCTGGCAGATCCGCGATCCGCTGGAGGCAGCCCTGCCCGCCCAGGGCCGCCTGGCGGTGCGCGCCGGCCAGCAGAGCGGCTGGCTCGAGGCCGGCGAAGCGGGGTTCGCCTGGCGCTATCAAGCAGCCGCCGAGCAGCTGGCCCGCCAGAGCCATCAGCAGCTGCTGCCGCTGGTGCAGCGCCTCTACCGGCTCGACAACGGCCAGCCGCTGCAACGCCAGTGGCAGGAGGGGGCATGCCGCCAATTCTGAACTGGCTTGCCAGCGCCGTGCCGGGCAGCAATATACCCACCTCCCCGCTGGCAGCCCAGCTTCGCGACATTCATCCCGGCCCACCGCTGCAGCTGGCCCCCGATCCCCGCCTGCTGGGCTGGTGGTGGCTGCTGATCGCCCTGCTGGTCGGCACCTTGATCATCCTCGGCGTGCAGAGCCTGCTGCGTTATCGCCGCTGGCGGCGGCAGCTCGACTGGCAGGCCCCCGATCTGGTACCCAGATTGCAGGCCGTGATGCGCGAGGCCGTGCTGCCGCGCTGGCCCGAGGCGGCTTCCCTGCAGGGCGAGCCCTGGCTCGTCTTTCTTGATTCTTTGGGGCTAGATTCTCTGGGGGGCAGCCGCTTTCGCGAGCTGGCGCCGCACTGGTCTGCCTGGCTCTACGGCGGTCAAAGCCCGGATGCGCAGCAGCGCCAGACGCTGCGCCGGGCCTACCTCGCCTGGGGACGTCACAGCATCTGCCCGCCAGCCTGGTTGCTGGCGCTGCGCACTCGCTGGCGGCGCGGGCGAAGCCGTACTAGAGATGTGCACATTCGGAGTCAGCCATGATCCTCGCCTGGCCCTGGTTTGCCCTGGCACTGGTGCTGCCGCTGCTGGTGCGCTTCGGCCTGCCACCCCACACCAGCGGCGCAAACGACCCCGGTGTGCTGAACCATGCCGGCTTTCCTCTGCTGCGCCCCCATGCCGGCCAACCCCTGTGGCGAATGGCGCTGTGCTGGTGCGCCCTGGTGCTGGCGCTCTGCCGCCCCCAGTGGCAGGAGCCGCCTCAGGTGAGCTACCAGAGCAGCCGGGATCTCATCCTGGCGGTGGATCTCTCCGACAGCATGCGCACCCAGGACATGCTTGACGACGGGGAGCAAAAAGACCGGCTCAGCGCGGTGCGCCAGCAGATAGACAGGCTCATCGCCGCCCGCCCCGGCGATCGCATCGCCCTCATCGTGTTTGCCGATCACGCCTACCTGCTCTCGCCACTGACCCAGGAGACCAACGCCCTGCTCGGCCTCACCCGCGAGCTCGACTTCGAACTGGTGGGGCGCACCACCGCGCTGGGTGAGGCCATCCTGCTTGCTCGCCAGCACAAGGCTCCCAACCGCTCCACCGCCCTCTTGCTGGTCACCGACGGGCGCAACACCGCCGGCAGCGCCGATCCCCTCAGCGAAGCCAAGCGGGCCGCCGCCGCAGGCATTCGCCTCTATACCCTGGGGGTGGGCGCCGATCCGGATACCTTTGCCGAGGCGATGGCACCCGCGCAGGCCCAGAGCGACCCCAGCGCCGAGCTGGACGAGGCCCTCTTGCAACAACTGGCCGAGGTAGGCCATGGTCGTTACTTCCGCGCCCGCACCCAGGGGGATCTCGAGGCCATCAATCAGGCGCTGGATACCCTGGAGCCCGTCGCCACCGCGCAGACCCGCTATCGCCCCAACGTGGAGCTCTACCCCTGGCCACTGGCGCTGGCCTGGCTGCTGCTGAGCTGGCCCGCCCGGTTGCGCTGGCCGGCGCGGCTGACTCGCAAGGCTCTGCCTGACAGCCCGTCCCGAGGCGCCCCATGATGGAGCTCACCCTGCTGCGCCCACTCTGGTTGCTGGCCCTGCTGCCCTGGCTGTGGCAGGGGTGGCGCCGTCGCCGCCAGCCCCCGCTGCTGGCCCCCGCCATGCAGGCCTATCTGCTGCCGGGACAACGGCGCCAGCGCCCCTGGCTCTGGCTGGCCTGCCTGCCGGTGGTCCTGGCTTTGAGCGGCCCGGCCCTGCGCCAGCAGAGCCTGAGCGTGCCAAGCCCCGCCCTCGACATCTGGCTGCTGGATCTCTCCCGCTCCATGCTGGCCACCGACCTGTTGCCGGATCGGGCCACCCGGGTGCGGGTGCTGCTGCAGGATCTGCTGGCCGACTGGGAGCGGCAGGAAGCGGCCCATCCCATCGCCCTCATTCTGTTTGCCGGGGATGCCTACCTCGCCATGCCGCCCACCCGGGATCGGCAGGCCATCGCCCTGCTGCTGCCCGACCTGCGCCCGGCCATCATGCCGAGACAGGGCAGCGCGCCCGAGCGCGCCGTGGCGCTGGCACTCAAGCAGATCCCCGCCGGCCGGCAGGCCCGCCTGCTGCTGATCACCGATGACCTGACCGCCCGTCAGGCCGAGCGAATCAAGGCGGTTTGGCCCTGCCAGGGCAACCTCTTTTGCCACCCCGAAGTGCAAGCCCGTCTCGATATCCTGCTGGTCAACGCAGGCCAGGCCATTCGGCTGCCCGCCACCCTGGGCGGCGGCCTTGGCCGCGAGCTGCCCGCCCCGGATGTGGCGGCGTTGCAGCAGCTGACCGGCAAACTCGGCGGTCAACTGCAGTGGCTGCAGCAAGGATTGCCACGCTTTGCCTCCCTGCCCATGAGTCAGACCACAAGCGCCCATCAGGCGCAGGATCTCGGCCCCTGGCTGCTGCTGCCCCTGTTGCCGCTGGCGCTGCTGGCTCGCATCGGCAGCCTCTGGCTGGTGATGATGGGGACGCTCTTGCTGACGCCCCCCTCCCTGCAGGCCAATCCGGCGCTTGCCAACCCGCCCCCCGGCGGGGACAACCTGGCCTGGCAGGCCTTCTTGCAGGGCCGCTATCAGGAGGCGGCCCGCGCCTTTGCCGACCCCGTCTGGCAGGGCAATGCCTGGTATCGGGCCGGCGACTACGCCCGGGCCGTTGCCGCCTACGGCCGGGCCAACAACGCCACCGCCCACTACAACCGGGGCAACGCCCTGGTACAGCTGGGCCAGTTGGCCGCCGCCGAGCAGGCCTATCTGGCGGCGCTGGCACTGGTTCCCAACCATGAAGACGCGCTTTACAACCTGGCGCTGCTGCGCGCCCAGCCGCCCGCGGCAGCACCAGAGTCGCAGGATCCCAAGCCTGTCGATACCCCCGAACAGGCCGCTACCCCAGATGTCCCGCTGCCTCCATCTCCCCCCGTACTGCTGCTGGAGCAGCGGCTGCGCAAGGAGGATCAGCGCAGGCGCGAGCAGGAGACCGACAAGGGCCTTGTCCCCACAAGAGGGGAGGATCCCTGGTGACGCGCCTCTTTGCCCCTTGCCATGCGCTCTGCCTTCTGCTGCTCTGGCTGCTGCCGGCGCAGCTCTTTGCCGCCCCGCCCCGGGCCGAGTTGCTGCCGGGGGCCGACCGCCGCGACTGGCTGCTGATCATCGAAGCGGACGGCGAGCGCCAGAGCGATGAACTCGCCATTACCCCCCTGCTGCGCCAGTTTGCGGTGGGCAAGGTGACCATGAGCCGGGTCACCACCCCGCAGCAAAACCTGACCCGCTGGCAGATCCCCCTGCACCTGCTGGACGACGCAGAGCAGCTGCTGCCGGCTCTGTCGCTGGGGACGGAGCAGACACCGTCAATCCCCTTTCCGCCGCGCTCCGAGAGCGGCAGCCTGGTGCCCGCCCCTGCCATCTCCCCCATCGAGTTGCAGGCTCGGGTGCTGCAACAGGGGCCGCTCTACCCCGGTCAGCCCTTTGTCTATCAGCTCAGTCTCTGGCTGCCCGCCAACATGGAGGCCCCCAACCTCACCGAGCCGGCCAGCGATGCCTTCACCATCCGCCGTCTCGGCAACGATCAGTGGCAGCCCCCGGCGAGCCCCGGCCTGCCTGGCCTGCCTGGCCGGCTGACCCGCAGCTGGCTGCTGCAGGCCAGGGAAGCCGGGCGCCATCCGCTGGAGTCCCCCCGCTTTCAGGGGCGTTTGCCGCAGGATGACGGCGGCAGCGACCCCCTCTCGGCCCGGGCCGCCACCCTGTTCGTGCAGATCGAGGAGCCCCCGCTGCAACCGGTGGCGAGCCGGCTTACCCTGAGCCAGCAACTGGATCCGCCCACGGGGGCCAGGGTGGGCGAACCGGTAATCCGCACCCTGATCCTCACCCTGGAGGGGGGGGATGGCAGTCGCCTCACCCTCTCCAGAGTGCTCGGGAGCACAACCCTGCCCGCCGGCGTGCAAGCCAGACCGGATGGAGAGCAGCAGCAGGAGCGCTATCTCGCCGAGGGGACGCTGCGCTTCGAGCGTGAGTGGCGTCAGGCCCTGACCGTCGACGAGCCCGGCGATTACCTGCTGCCCGCCATCGAATTGGCCTGGTTCAACACCCAACACAAGCGCATCGAATACGCGCGCCTGCCCGCCGTCCCCTTGCACATCACCGCAGGGGCGCAGGGGGAACCGACCCGGGATGGGCCGAACGACGAGAGCCTGCGCTGGGTCATCTGGGCCCTGCTGCTGCGGGCCTGCTGGCGCCACGGGCCACGCTGGCACGCCTTTTATCGCCTGCAGCGGGCGCTGGCCCGCACCGAGGCCGAGCCGATCCGCCAACATCTGCTTGGTTGGGCCGCCCTGCGCTGGCAACTTCCCCATCCTCGCCTGGACACCCTGCCGTGCCGCCGCGATCCCGCCCTGGCGCCCCACTTCGCCGCCCTGGAGCGGGCCTGCTTTGCCGCCGTCGTCCCCGTTGGCCATAGTGGGCACGACTGGCGCGGCTTTGCCGCGCCCCTATGCGGCCAGGAAACTTTTGCGATAGCCTATGGCCTCAGGCTACTGGCCCGGATCTGTGGTTCCGGGCCTTCATTCAAATAAGGAAGCCCAGCGATGGCTTTAGGATTTTTCAGAAAAAAAGGTGCCACGGTCGGAAAGGATCCCACGACCTCTCCGGTCTATGGAGATATGGCCGACAAACAAACCAAATACGAAGCCCTGGTGCATGCCCTGCACGGGGACATCTACCGCTACGCCTACTGGCTGTGCCGGGATCCGCAAGTAGCGGAAGACCTGGTGCAGGAGACCTTCCTGCGCGCCTGGAAGGGGATCGACACCCTGGTGGATGACAAGGCCGCCAAGGCCTGGCTCATCACCATACTGCGGCGGGAGAACGCCCGGCGCTTCGAGCGCAAGCAGTTTGATCTCGTCGATCTCGACGAGCACCCCCAGAGCGATCAGGAGGCGCTGCACAGCGAGCAGGAGATGGAGAACGAGTGGCTCAGACGCCACATCGCCCGCCTGCCGGTCGAATATCAGGAGCCCCTGCTGCTGCAGGTGCTGGGAGGCTTCAGCGGCGACGAGATCGCGGCGCAACTGGGGCTGAACAAGAACACCGTCATGACCCGCCTGTTTCGGGCCCGCAACCAGATCAAAGAGGCCATGGAGTCAACGACCCAACAGAGAGGACACACCAATGGATGAGCTGGAATTTCGCCGTCGGGCCATAGCCCATCCACATGAGCAGGATCCCGCGTTTCTCGAGCAGGCCCAGCGCTCCCCCGCCAACCGTAAGCATCTTGAAGAGATGAAGCAGCTCGATCGCAGCCTGCAGCGGGCGATGGAGGTCGAGGTGCCGGCCGGCCTGGCCGAGCGCATCCTGCTCAGGCAGGCACTGGAAGGGGATCAGAAGCAGGTGGTTCCCCTGCCGGTGCGCCCGCGCAGCAACTGGCGTGCGCTGGCGATGGCCGCCTCGGTCGCCTTCCTGCTCGGCATGAGCACCCGCTGGCTGAGCTGGCCGCAGGCCACCCCGGACGAGCTCTCGCTGGCACAGGTCGCCATGGCCCACGTCTATGGCGAGGAGCCCTTCATCAAGGATGTGGACGAGCAGGTGAGCCTGCGCACCATCAACGCCAAGATGGAGAAATATGGCGCCACCCTGATGGGCATGCAGGGGCTGAAGATCACCTATGTCAACCACTGCTCCTTCTATCAGGGGCCGGCGCTGCACATGGTACTGCAGGGCAAGATGGGCCCGGTCACCCTGTTCCTGGTGCCCAAGCATGTACCGCTCACCCTGCAGCCCACCTTCGAGGATGGCCAGCTCAAGGGGGAGATTCTGCAGTTGAAGGGGGCCAACATGGTACTGATCGGTGACATGGGAGAGCCACTGGCACCGGTGGCGCAGCAGCTGGAATCCCGACTGCACTGGTCGATTTAACAGGTGTTAACGCAATCCTGACCCGAACGACCTCGGGTCAATCCGACGGGCAGACCAGACAACTTGGCTGCCCGTTTCCGCCCTTATCCCCCACGATTTGCCGCCATTTCCGGCTCATTCACGGCAAGTGCCGAAAAATATTTTTGTGATGCAGATCGCCCTATGTGCGTGTTTTTTATCCAATAAATGGTAAAAGAGACTATTTATGCGGCACATTCAAACAAATGATTAACACTCCAGAAACTTTTATGTATTCTGCTGTCACTGGTCTGATTTCTTACCTCCTACCAGATCCATAGAATCACGCCAGAATTGAATGGGAAGAAGCTGAAATAACAACAGATCTTGTCACATACGGAGGCAAAAAAGCCCCGATGCTGACAGAAAATCTGCCTACAAGAGAGAACACTATGACAACTGCCTTTTTCAAAAAGAGCCTGATCGCTGCCGCCGTCACTCTGGCCAGTACCCAAACCTTCGCCGCCGCGTTTCAGCTGAACGAACACTCAGCCTCCGGTCTGGGCCGTGCGTACGCCGGGGAAGCGGCCGTGGCAGACAACGCCTCCGTGTTGTCCCGCAACCCGGCAGCCATGACCCAGTTTGACAAGATGGCGTTCTCCGTATCCGGCACCTACATCAAGCCGGACGTGGATGTAAATGGTGACATCTATGCAGGTTCCGCCAAGATGGCCGGCGCCAGCGAGAGCGGCATTGCACCGAGCGCCTTCGTTCCCGCCACCTACTTCATCCAGCCGCTGAACGATCAGTGGGCCTGGGGTATCGGCCTGTTCTCCAACTACGGTCTGTCGACCGAGTACACCGAGAACTTCAACGGTGGTTCCATTGCCGGCAACACCGAACTGCTGACCTTCAACATCAACCCGAACATTGCCTACCGCGTCAACCAGCACTTCACTTTCGGTGCCGGTGTGAACCTGGTCTATGCCAAGGCTGAACTGAACCGCCGTGCCGGCGTGCTGGCCGCCGTGCCGCCGCTGAGCAGCGTACCGGGTGTCGGCAAGGACACCATCGTCAGCCACCTGAAGGGTGACGACTGGGGTTACGGCTGGAACGTGGGCACCATGTTCGAAGTCAACGAAAACAACCGCTTCGCCCTGACCTACCGCTCCCAGGTGGATCTGAAGTTCAAGGGTGACTACCAGGGTACCTCCTCCGGCTTCAAGACCGTCGGTGGCGAACTGCCGCTGGATCTGCCGGCCCAGGCCGAGTTCGCCGGCTACCACCGTCTGAACCAGCAGTTTGCGGTGCACTACTCCGTCAACTGGACCGACTGGAGCGCCTTCCAGGAGCTCAAGGCCACCAGCGGTCAGTGCAACAGCACCGACGGTGCCGGTGTCTGCCTCTACAAGCCTGAGAAGTTCAAGGACTCCACCCGCTACTCCCTGGGCGGTACCTGGTACGTCAACCCGTCCTGGGAAGCGCGTATCGGCTTTGCCTACGACAACACCCCGATCGAGCCGGAATACCGCAGCCTGAGCATCCCGGACTCCGACCGCGTATGGTATAGCGCCGGTGCCACCTACCACATCGACAAGGACATGAGCGTCGATTTCGGCATGGCCTATCTGGACGGCAAGAAAGTGGACGTCAACGAGAAGCTGGTTGAAAGCAACGAAGCCCTGCGCTGGAAAGGTACCTCCCACGGCAACGCCTTCCTCGCTTCCGCTCAGTTCAACATGAAATTCTGATCATCAGCGAATTTACCAGAGCGCCTACGGGCGCTCTTTTTTTATGCGCAATGCCTGTTTCAGCGTACATCTGTAGTAAACAACTGTACGCTTTTCTTTTTTTATCAAGCTATTAGCAGCACATCCTCCAGCATTTAATCCCGTTTTAGCCCGCCCGCCTCCACGCCCGTTGCCTTACTGGTCGTACCATATAAAATCCTGTATCCAATCAGAACAACGTTCGAACCCAAGGTTCATTTTCAAGGACAATGCAATGCACTCCATCATGAAGCCGTCTCTCATCGCCCTGCTGGTGCTGTCGAGCCAGGCCCAGGCGGCAGGTTTCCAGCTGGCCGAGCAATCCGCCACCGGCATGGGCCGCGCCTTCGCGGGCGAAGCCGCCATCGCCGACAATGCCAGCGTGCTCTCCCGCAACGCCGCCGCCATGACCCGTTTCGATACCATGGCCTTCTCCGGTGGCTTCATCTATGTGCACCCCGATGTCAACATCGAGGGCACCACCCGGGTGCCGACCGCCAGAGGGCCGGTCGACCTGGATGCGGCGGCCCACGACATCGCCGATGATGCCTGGGTGCCCAACGCCTACCTGATAGTGCCGCTCAACGATCAGTGGCGCCTGGGGCTGGCCGCCACTTCCTATTACGGGCTCGGCGTCAAGATGCCGGACAACTACAATGCCGGCCACTTCGGCAACGTCTCCGACATCAAGACCGTGGATCTGGGCGCTTCGCTGGCCTATCGCGTCAACCGCGTCTGGTCCGTCGGGGCCGGCCTCTCCGCCATTCGGGGCGAAGGGGAAGTGGGTGGCACCTTCCCCTCCAACAACCAGATCGCCAAGCACCTAAAAGGGGATGGCTGGGCCATGGGCTGGAACCTGGGCACCCTGCTGGAGCTGTCGGACGCGACCCGCATCGGCCTCTCCTACCGTCATGACGTGACCCTGAAGCTCTCGGGCGACGCCATCGGCATCAATCAGAACGGGCAGCCCTTCACCGATACCGGCAGCCTGGATCTGCCGCTGCCCGCCACCGCCGAGCTTGCCCTGTTCCATCAGCTGACACCGGCGCTGGCACTGCACTCGAGCATCAACTGGACCAACTGGAGCAAGTTCGTACAGCTGGAGTCCGAGCTCGACCACCACGGCGTCATGCACATCAAGGACGAACACTGGAATGACAGCTGGCGCTATGCACTGGGTCTGACCTACCAGCTGGCACCGCAATGGACACTGCGCTCTGGCCTTGCCTACGACCGCAGCCCGGTGCCGGCGGATCGCCGCACCATCTCCATCCCCGACTCGGATCGGGTCTGGTACAGCGCCGGGGTGGGTTATCAGTTCGATCGCAACCTCTCGCTGGATCTGGGGGTCACCCTGATCGACGGCAAGAAGGTGGACGTGAGCGAAACCATGCAGCTCAAACCCGGCATCCCGCAGACCACCTCCACCTTCCAGGGCACCTCGGAAGGGGACGCCTGGCTGGCCGGCCTGCAGCTCAACTACCTGTTCTGATCCGGCGGGCCTCCCAGGCCCGTCTATTCAAGCACTATGCCAGTTATTGACCGTTTCGGGTCTTCACGCGCTGGCATAGTGCTCTGCTTCACAATAAAATCAATCCAGTACACCCGCTGGAGAGATGCATGTATTCCTACGTAGCAAGGCAGCCCATCCTGGATCGGGAGTTGAAGACCCACGCCTATGAGCTGCTGTTTCGCGACAGTCTGGATAACGTGTTTCCTCCCATCTCCTCCCAGCAGGCCACGGCCAGGCTGGTGGCCGAACAGTTCCTGCAACAGAACATCGATCAGCTGCTCGGCGGTCGCCCCTGCTTCATCAACTTCCCCCACTCCCTGCTGCTGGAAGGACTGGCCGAATGCCTGCCGCCGGAGAAGGTGGTGATCGAGATCCTGGAAGACGCCGCCCCCGACGACGCCCTGCTGGCCAAGGTGAAGCAGCTGCACGAGCTGGGCTATCAGCTGGCACTCGATGACTTCACCCTGTCGCCGGACTGGGAGCGCTTCCTCCCCTACATCCACATCATCAAGTTCGACCTGCGCACCACCTCCCTGTTGCGGATCAAGATGTTCATCCAGCAGCATCCACAGCTCAAACTAACCTATCTGGCCGAGAAGGTGGAAGACAAGGCGGAGTTCGAACGGGCCAAACGGCTCGGCATCGACCTGTTCCAGGGCTTCTTCTTCAGCCGCCCCGAAATGGTCAAGCAGGCCACCATGGAGCCGGCCCAGGTGGTGGTGATGCAGTTGCTCAACGTGGTCAACCAGGCCGAGCCGGATCTCAACCGCATCGAGCAATTGCTGAGTCAGGACATCTCCCTGTCACTCAAGCTGCTGCGTTACGTCAACCACCTCAAGAGCCACGCCAACCCCATCTCCTCCTTTCGCCAGGCGGCAGTCTATCTCGGCCACACCCAGCTCAAGCGCTTCGTGACCCTGGTGGCCGCCACCAGCGCCGGCCAGGGCAAGAGCGCCGAGCTCTATCAGATGTCGATGATCCGGGCCCGTTTCTGCGAGCTGCTGGCCCATACCCATGCGCCGACCCAGGAGGCTCAGCAGGCCTTCATCACCGGCCTCTTCTCCCTGCTCGACGTCTTGATGGAGCAGCCGATGGACAAGCTGCTCGGCACCATTCCGCTGATCGAGGAGATCCGGGTCGCCCTGCTGGAACGCAAGGGCAACCTGGGGTTCTACCTGTCGTTTTGTGAAGATTACGAGAATGCGAACTGGCAGCGGATCACAGCCAGAACGGCCCGGCTCGGGCTCAATGAAGAGAAGGTCAGCCAGCTCTATCTGACCGCCACCGCCTGGGTCAACCAGCAACTCCAGGCGATGGCGGAGACAGATTAACCCAGCTCGATGGCGACCGCGGTCGCCTCCCCGCCCCCGATGCACAGACTGGCGATCCCGCGCTTGAGGCCACGTTCGCGCAAGGCGTGGATCAGGGTCACCAGGATCCGGGCACCGCTCGCCCCCAGCGGATGACCAAGGGCGCAGGCGCCGCCGTTCACGTTTACCTTGTCATGAGGCAACTTGCAACCCGCCATGGCCAGCATACTCACCATGGCGAATGCCTCGTTGACCTCGAACAGGTCCACCTCGTCTACCTGCCAGCCCACCTTGCCCAGCAAGCCCTCGATGGCCCCGATGGGCGCGCTGGTAAACTCGGCAGGCAGGGCCGCGTGGCTCTGATAGCCCACCAGCCGCGCCAGCACGGGCACGCCGAGCTGCGCGGCAGTGTCGGAGCGCATCAGGATCAGCGCCGCCGCCCCGTCCGAGATGGAGCTGGCATTGGCCGCCGTGATGGTGCCCGTCTTGCTGAAAGCCGGCTTGAGCTGGGGGATCTTCTCGGGACGCGCCTTGGCGGGCTGCTCATCTTCGGCCAGCAGCAGGGTCTCTCCGGCCATCACCGGAGTCAGTTCCGCCGCAAAGGCGCCACTGCGCTGAGCCGCCAGTGCCCGCTCCAGCGAGGTGATGGCAAAAGCATCCATGTCGGAACGGGTCAACCCGGCGCGATCGGCGCTCAGCTGAGCATAATGGCCCATCAGCTGACCTTCGTAGGCATCCTGCAGCCCGTCGAGGAACATGTGATCGAGCACGCTCTGGTGCCCCATCCGAAAACCGCTGCGCGCCTTGTCGAGCAGATAAGGGGCACGGCTCATGCTCTCCATCCCGCCAGCGATCACCACGTTCGCGTCACCGAGTCGCAACCCATCGGCCGCCAGCATCACCGCCTTCATGCCGGAACCGCACACCTTATTGACCGTGGTGCAGGGGATGCTGTCCGGCAGGCCCGCCTTCAACACCGCCTGACGGGCGGGCGCCTGGCCGACCCCGGCACTCAGCACGTTGCCAAGATAAGCCTCATCGATCTGCTCCCCCTTGAGCCCGGCCTGCGCCATGGCTGCGGCGATGGCACAGGCACCCAGTTCGGGGGCGCTCAGGTTGGCCAGGGCCCCTTGAAAGGCCCCCATGGGGGTACGTTTGGCCGCAACAATCACGATATCCATCAATTGCACTCTCCTTGTTACATTGAGCTAACATATGCCGCCGCCGTCGCGGGAACAAGACTTGCGGGGCAGTTGACGTTTGGGTAAGGTGCCAGCCAGGATTGACAGTCAAGATAGCGCCATGAACCGAACCAAGGATGACAAACGGACCTACAGCATCAGCGAACTGGCCCGTGAATTTGATGTTACGACCCGAAGTATTCGTTTTTATGAAGATCAGGGACTTTTGAATCCTGCTCGTCAGGGGCAGACCCGGATCTACAGCCGTCAGGACAGAGTGCGGCTCAAGCTCACCCTGCGCGGCAAGCGACTGGGGTTCAGCCTGGCGGACATCCGCGATCTGTTCGATCTCTACGATGCGGACAAGAGCAGCCGTACCCAGCTGCAGACCATGCTGGGACTGGTGGCCGACAAGCGGGATACCCTGCAACAGCAGCTGGAAGACATCAAGATGGTGCTGCTGGAGCTGGACGCCGCCGAGCAGCGCTGCCAGCAGGCGCTGGAGCAGCTCGGCTGAGGCAAACAGACAAGCATAAAAAAGGGGCCTGCGGGCCCCTTGTTCATTGCAACTTGATTATTTGTTCCAGCGATCCGGATCGTAATCCGGGCTGTAGCGGTCGACGATGACGGCGCAGGCCGCATCGCCGGTGATGTTGAGGGCGGTGCGGATCATGTCGAATAGACGATCCAGCGCAAACAACAGCGGCAGTCCCTCGATGGGGATCCCGGCGGCCAGCAGCACGGCGACCACCAGGAAGCTCGGGCCAGGTACGCCGGCCTGACCGATGGCCCCCAGGGTGGCGGTCACTATGATGGCGGCCCAGGCCCCCATGGAGAGATCGATCTGATAGACCTGGGCGAAGAAGATGGCGACCAGACCGTAATAGATGGCGTTGCCGCTCATGTTGATGGTGGCACCCAGCGGCAGCACGAAGGAGGCCGTGGCATTGCTTACCTTCAGCTCCTCCTCGCAGGTCTCCATGTTGACCGGCAGGGTCGCCATGGAAGAGGCGGTGGAGAAGGCGACGATCTGCGGCTTCTTCATGGCAGACAGGTACTTGCGCACCGGGGTGTTGGAGAAGATCATAACCAGCAGCGGATAGACCACGAAGCCGAAGATCAGGATGGCGGCCAGATAGACCACGAACAGCTTGATCACCAGGGTCAGCACGTCGAAGCCGTAGGTGCCGATGGCGTCGGCCATCAGGCCGAATACGCCGAGCGGCGCAATCAGCATCACCTTGTTGATCATCCAGACGAAGGCATCCACCAGGGTGTTCAAACCATCGACCAGCGGCTTGGCCCGCTCGCGGGGCTGCTTGGCCAGCGCGATGCCGAGGAACATGCAGAACACCAGGATCTGCAGGATGTTGGCTTCATTGAGCGACTGGAAGACGTTGGTCGGGATCATCCCGAGCAGGGTGGCAACCGCATCGGGCAGGGCGCCCTTGTCGGAATAGTCACCGGAGAACATGGAGGCCATGGAGCCGAATTCGACCCCGATCCCGGGTTTGAAGATCTGCCCCATCACCAGTGCCAGCAGCACCGCCAGCGCCGAGGTGCCGAGGAAGAAGGCCAGCGTGGTGACGCCAATCTTGCCTGCTGCCGGGCTGGCCCCCAGATTGGCTGCCCCCGACAGGATGGCCACCGCCACCAGCGGGATCACCAGCATCTTGATGAGCTGGATAAAGAGCGTACCGAGCGGTGCGAACACGGTGGCTTGTTCACCCATGAACGCCCCCACCAGTGCCCCCAGCACCATGGCAACCACGACCTGAAAGCCAACGTTCTTAATGAGTCCTTTTGTTAACACAGAATGTTCCTTTATGTAGCAATTATTTACACTTTCCCAGTGCAATCAACCAAACAGGGGAAGAACAGCTGTCCATTCTCCTGAGCGCGCGCTTTATCTCATATTTATTGGCTGTTTGAAATCGCCAAATCGTTAACGGGAGTTATTGATAAGTTTGCAATAAAGTTAAGATTCAAAAGGAACACGGCGATTTTTCCCGCTTTCATCATGACAACTGACAAAACATTGTGCTATTTTGGCTTGGCAAACGTGCATACAGGGATGAAAACATGCTGAAAGTTAACGAATATTTTGACGGAAATGTAAAATCCATCGGTTTCGAGCAAAAAGGGGACAAAGCAACCGTCGGCGTGATGGAAGCGGGTCACTACCAGTTCAATACCGCCGCCCCCGAGCGGATGACGGTGGTCAAGGGTGCCCTTACCATCCAGCTGGCCGATGAAGATGAGTTGCACACCTATGAGCAGGGCCAATCCTTCGACGTGGCCGGCCACTCCTCCTTCAAGCTGGAAGTGAAGACCCCCACCGCTTATCTGTGCGAGTTCCTCGACTAAGCGGCAGACAAGCTGCAGCCCAAGTGGATAAGAGAGCGGACCTGGGTCCGCTCTTTTTCATCTGCTACTCTTCCCCGTCTCGGCAGCCCTTCGCCGTAACCACCCCCATTTGCGTGCCGCCATCACACCCCTCGGTTTTCCCG
>NZ_NEVB01000184.1:35042-57394 GCF_002259925.1 Aeromonas sp. A35_P
AGACGAAACCCATAATCGGAGTGGTGTCATGATCAGTGTCTTCGACCTGTTTTCCATCGGGATCGGTCCCTCTTCTTCTCATACCGTGGGGCCGATGCGCGCCTCTTACGCCTTTGTCATCGCACTCAAGCAACAGGGGCTGCTGCCCCGGACCGAACGGGTAGAAGTGGAGTGTTACGGCTCCCTCGGCCAGACCGGCAAGGGCCATGGCACCGGCAAGGCCATCATCCTGGGGCTGGCCGGTTTTGAACCCGAGTCGGTGGACATCGAGGCCATTCCCGCCTTCCTGGCCGAGGTGGAGCGCAGCCAGTTCGCCCGCAGCGGCGCCATCATCTTCAACCGGCGCAAGACCCTGCCCGCCCACTCCAACGGCATGACCCTGCGCGCCTTCGCCGGTGAACAGCTGCTGTTCGAGCAGACCTACTACTCCATCGGCGGCGGCTTCATCATCGAGGAGAGTCACTTCGCCAACGCCAAGGAGGAGGCCGCCCGCTTCGATGCGGCCCACCCCGTTCCCTACCCGTTCGAGAGCGGCGCCCAGCTGCTGGCTCACTGCCAGGAGAGCGGCCTCTCCATCTCCGGCCTGATGTTGGCCAACGAGAAGGTGTTTCGCACGGAGGCCGAGATCAAGGCGGGCCTGCGCAAGATCTGGCAGGCGATGCAGGGCTGCGTCGAGCGTGGCTGTCGCAGCGAGGGGGTGCTGCCTGGCGGGCTCAAGGTGAAACGGCGGGCGCCGGCCCTCTATCGCCAGCTCAGCTGCGAGACCAATTTCAACAAGGATCCGCTGATGGTGATGGAGTGGGTGGATCTGTTCGCGCTGGCCGTCAACGAGGAGAACGCCGCCGGCGGCCGGGTGGTGACCGCCCCCACCAACGGTGCCGCCGGCATCATTCCCGCCGTGCTGCACTATTACGATCGCTTCGTGCGCAAGGTGGATGACGAGCTGCTGCTGAGCTACTTCCTCACCGCCGCCGCCATCGGCATCCTCTACAAGAAGAACGCCTCCCTCTCGGGTGCGGAAGTGGGCTGCCAGGGCGAGGTAGGGGTGGCCTGCTCCATGGCGGCGGGGGCGCTGACCGAGATCCTGGGAGGCAGCCCGGCAATTGTCGAAAACGCCGCCGAAATAGGCATGGAGCACAACCTGGGGCTCACCTGCGATCCGGTGGGCGGCCAGGTGCAGGTGCCCTGTATAGAGCGCAATGCCATGGGGGCGGTCAAGGCGATCAACGCCGCCCGCCTCGCCCTGCGCGGCACCGGTGAACACAAGGTGTCGCTGGACAAGGTGATCAAAACCATGTGGGAAACCGGCAACGACATGAAGACCAAATACAAGGAAACCGCCCGCGGTGGCCTGGCGGTTAACATTACCGAGTGTTAAAAATCGGTAATTTGCTCCATTTGGTTCCTAAATACCCGGCATTGTCGGGTATTTTTATGGGCAAACGCTTAACAAAATGGATAAGCATCAAAATAAATTTTATACTCGCCGCTCTGATTCAACAAAAATAGATCTATTTCAACTTTTTTTGGGCTTTGAGCCGTTACACTGTGGTTATCTGGTTCATTGACCTCGGCGACGACGCCCTCGTCCCATGAATCACCCCGTTTCTGCGAGTGGGCATGGCGCCCCCTTCTATCCTGAGGTAATTGTTACATGATCAGCGTTTTTGATATCTTCAAAATCGGTGTTGGCCCCTCCTCTTCCCACACTGTCGGCCCGATGAAGGCAGCCAAACAGTTCGTGGATGAACTGCGTGCAGGCGGCAAGATCCGTGACATCACCCGGATCCAGGTCGATGTCTACGGCTCACTCTCCTGGACCGGTAAAGGTCACCACACCGATACCGCTATCATCATGGGTCTGGCGGGCAACCTGCCGGAAAATGTCGATATCGACGGCATCCCCGAGTTCATCTCCCGCGTCGAACAGACCGGTCGTCTGCCCATAGGCCTGCACTGCCACACCGTCAGCTTCCCGCGCGACGCCATGGTGTTCCATGACGAAGCCCTGCCGCTGCACGAAAACGGCATGAAGCTGACCGCCTTCATCGAAGATGAAGCCGTCTACAGCAAGACCTACTACTCCATCGGTGGTGGTTTCATCGTTGACGAAGAGAACTTCGGCAAGGGCGACAGCGGCGACATGTCCGTCAGCTACCCGTTCAAGAGCGCGGCCGAGCTCATCGCCCACTGCAGCCAGACCGGCCTCTCCATCTCCGCCTTGATGATGGAGAACGAGAAGTGCTTCAACACCCCGGAAGAGATCTACAAGAAGCTCGGCAAGATCTGGACCACCATGCGTGAAGGGATCGAGCGCGGCTGCCGCACCGAGGGCGTCCTCTCCGGCCCGCTGCGCGTACCGCGCCGCGCCGCGCCGCTCTATCGCCAACTGACCACCAACGAGAACCTCTCCAACGATCCGATGAACATCGTCGACTGGGTCAACATGTTTGCCCTGGCGGTCAGTGAAGAGAACGCGGCCGGTGGCCGTGTGGTGACCGCGCCGACCAACGGCGCCGCCGGCATCATCCCGGCCGTGCTGGCCTACTACGACAAGTTCATCCAGCCGGTTGGCCGTGACGACTACACCCGCTTCTATCTGGCTGCGGCTGCCGTCGGCATGCTCTACAAGATGAACGCCTCCATCTCCGGCGCCGAAGTGGGCTGCCAAGGTGAGGTGGGCGTCTCCTGCTCCATGGCCGCCGCCGGCCTGACCGAGCTGATGGGCGGCAGCCCCGAGCACGTCTGTGAGGCCGCCGAGATCGGCATGGAGCACAACCTGGGTCTGACCTGTGACCCGGTCGCCGGCCAGGTGCAGGTGCCCTGCATCGAGCGCAACGCCATCGCCGCCATGAAGGCGGTCAACGCCTCCCGCATGGCGCTGCGTCGCACCTCCAAGCCACGCGTCTCCCTGGACAAGGTGATCGAGACCATGTACATCACCGGCAAGGACATGGACTCCAAGTACCGTGAAACCTCCCGCGGTGGCCTGGCCATCAAGGTGATGCAGGTTGCCTGCGACTAAGCAGATAACGGCAAATGCAAAAGGCGGGAATTCCCGCCTTTTGCATTTGCCCATTATTTCCCGCTCATCACCTTCTTCATGGCGCCATTTCACTGGGGCTGGCTCGCTAATTTCCGGGGCCATCCTGCTGCCCGGCCGAGATTGATGGCCAGAGTAGCTCGGCCTTATTCCACCAGACGATCGGCCAGGGTCCCCACCGCCACCACGAAATAGTGGGAGCGATTCCAGTCACGCAGCACCCGATAATTGGGATAGGCGAGATAGGCAGCGCCCCCTGCCCCGTCTGGCTGCACCAGCGAGGCCTGCATCTTCACCGCGGGCAAGGCGCCGCCATCTGCCTTGCGTACCCCGAGGGCCTGCCAGGCCGACAGTGTTCGGGTCTCCTCCAGCCCGACCAGCGCAGGATCCAGACCGGCGGGCACCCTCACCCGGCGACCCCAGGTCTCATCCCCGTGCCAGCCGTTCTGGCGCAGATAATTGGCTGCCGAACCAAACACATCCGCCGGCGTCCCCCACAGATCCTGCTTGCCGTCACCGTCCTGGTCGACCGCGTATTTGCGGTAGGAAGAGGGCATGAACTGCACCTGTCCCATGGCGCCGGCCCAGGAGCCCTTGAGCGCGGCCGGGGTGATCGGCTCCTCTTCCAGCATGCGCAGGGCATCGAGCAACTGCCCCTTGAAGAAGGCCTCACGGCGCCCCTCCCAGGCCAGGGTCGCCAGTGACGACACCAGCGGATATTTGCCGGTCAATTTGCCGAAATTGGTTTCAATGCCCCACAGGGCGACAATAAAGCGGGGTTGCACATCATATTCCGCCCCTATTTTTGTGAGCAGCGGCAAATACTGACGATATAGGCGTTTGGCTTGATTGACTTTCCACTGCGGCACCGCGTTGGAAATATAAGTGGCGAAGGTCTGTTTAAATTCCGGCTGATTTTTATCGTGCCGAATGGCGACCTCGATCAGATGAATATCGGCGAAGGCGGCAGCAATGGTCGCGGGCTGGATCCCGGCGGCCAGGGCCTCCTGTTTGAGGCCCGTCACATAATGGTCAAAATCGGGGCTGGCCTGCAGCGGGTGGCTCGACAATCCCCCCATCAGCAGCAGTGCCAGCCGCCTCTTCATTTCCGTTCGGCCTTCAATTGAGCCTTGTGCTGCTCCAGCAGGTTTTCCGGCGGCGGGGGCATCTGCAGATAGAAGCCCTGACTCTGCAGCGCCTCCATCACCCGGCTGGTGGAGGCGATCCCCAAGGGCTTGGCTGGGTCCAGTTTGGTCATCAATACCAGTTCGGGACGGCCGAATGTACTCATCAGCACCTCGGGTACGCGGGAAAAGTCCTCTCTTCTTTCAACAAAAAGATAGGTCTCGGCTTTTTTGCGACTTTTATAGACTGCACACAACATGGAAATTGATATAATCCAACCGGTTTATTGCCTCTGAGGATGGCAAACTATAACATCAGGAATTGAATAACAATAACGGATTACCGTCTCTGTCTCGGGGAAGATTCATGGTTGAGCGCGATAACGAATTGAAAGGGACCACCTTCACTATTTCTGTGTTGCATATCAGCGATGGCAAGCCTGAGCGGATCCGCCAGTTGCTGGCGGCCAAAGTGGCCCAGGCGCCCCAGTTCTTTAATTGTGCCCCCCTCGTCATCAATGTGGAACGGCTCACCGAGATCCCCGACTTCGAACAGCTCAAGGAGCTGGTGGAATCGGAAGACTTCGTGCTGGTCGGGATCACGGGGGCCCAAAACGAGGCGATGAAGACGGCCGCCAAGGCGGCAGGGCTGGCGGTGATGGCCTCCGGCAAGAGCCGCAAGGCCGAACCCCAGCCAGAACCGGCACCGGCCCCCATCGTAGAAGCGAAACCCGTGCCAGCACCGGTGATAGCGAGCAAGGTGCATGTGGGCCCGGTTCGCTCCGGCCAGCAGCTCTATGCCGCCGGCACCTCGCTGGTGGTGCTGGGCTCGGTCAGCCCGGGCGCCGAAGTCATCGCCGACGACAGTATTCATATTTATGGCACTCTGCGCGGCAGGGCCATTGCCGGCGCCAAGGGCAACCCCCAGGCACGGATTTATTGCCAGCAACTGCAGGCCGAGCTGCTCTCCATCGCTGGCACCTTCCAGCTCAGCGATGCATTGCCGGCCGGCCTCATCCAGCAGCCGGTTCATGTCCGGCTGGATAACGAACAACTCCGTATAGACCGTATCAAATAGAGTTACAAGGAAGCGAGAATGGCGCGAATCATAGTCGTTACATCGGGTAAAGGTGGCGTTGGCAAGACCACAACCAGCGCGGCCCTGAGTACCGGTTTAGCCCAACGTGGCCACAAGACAGTGGTCATCGATTTTGACATTGGCCTGCGAAACCTGGACCTCATCATGGGCTGCGAGCGGCGCGTGGTGTATGACTTCGTCAACGTCATCAATGGCGAGGCCAACCTCAACCAGGCCCTCATCAAGGACAAGCGCTGCGAGAACCTGTTCATCCTGCCCGCCTCCCAGACCCGGGACAAGGATGCCCTCACCCGCGAAGGGGTCGAGAAGATCCTGGATCAGCTGAGCGAGATGCAGTTCGACTACATCGTCTGCGACTCCCCGGCGGGGATCGAGGCCGGCGCCCTGATGGCGCTCTACTTCGCCGATGAAGCCATCGTCACCACCAACCCGGAGGTCTCCTCCGTGCGTGACTCGGATCGCATCCTCGGCATCCTGGCCTCCAAGTCCCGCCGTGCCGAGCGTGGCGAAGACCCCATCAAGGAGCACCTGCTGCTGACCCGCTACTGCCCGACCCGCGTCAACCGCGGCGACATGCTGAGCGTGCAGGACGTACAGGAGATCCTGGCCATCAAACTGCTTGGCGTTATCCCGGAGTCCCAGGCGGTGCTGCGCGCCTCCAACTCCGGCGAGCCCGTCATCCTGGACAAGGAGTCCGATGCCGGTCAGGCCTATGAGGATGCCGTTGCCCGCCTGTTGGGTGACACCAAGGATTTTCGTTTTCTGGAAGAAGAGAAGAAGGGCTTCTTTAGCCGACTGTTCGGGAGTTAAGCATGTCATTATTGGATTATTTTCGTTCCAACAAGAAACAGTGCACCGCACAACTGGCCAAAGAGCGGTTGCAGATCATCGTGGCTCACGAGCGTTCATCCAGAGGGGGGCCGGATTACCTGCCCCAGCTCAAGCAGGATATCCTCGATGTCATCCGTAAATATGTGCAGATAGACCCTGACAAGATCTCGGTCCAGCTGGACAAGAAGAGTGATGAGCTCTCCGTACTGGAGCTCAACATCACCTTCGCCGACGACAAGAAGGGATGAGCCTGACGCCCTATGCGTGACCCTTTCCCCCAATGAAGACCGGATCCTGCTGCCAGGATCCGGTTTTTTATTGCCGCAACCGGGTCAAGGGCGCTGCTGCACTCGCCAAGCCGGTGGGGGACGGCTAGAATACGGCGCGCCACCGTGCGGCCGGGCCGTCGGTGTTTTTCTTTATTTATCAGCTGGAACAGACCGCTTATGTCTTTGAATGACGAAATGCACAGCATCGAGGAACTGCTCGACACCGCCCTCGAACTCTTCATGGAGCTGGCCTCCGACAACCTGCCGGAGCAGGAGATCGCCCGCTTCAATCAGGAGTTCAACGACCGCGGCCTGCTGGCGGAAACCGATCCGGCCGATGACTGGGAAGCGGACGTTGGCTTCGAGGTCAGCGACGCCGAGTACGCCGAGATCTGGATCGGCCTTGGCAACGAGCAGGAAGAGTACGAGCACCTGTTCGCCCGCATGCTGCTCTCCCGCCGTGTTGACGAGAAGTTCTGCCACATCGAATGGCTGCCCCAATAATTCCGGATCCCGATGATCCGAGTCACTACGTCTGGGAGTCGGAGCCAGAGCCCGTGCGGCCCAATCCGGCACGGCGCCTGCTGAACTGGCTCGGCAAGCTGCTGCTGGCGGCGCTGCTCAGCACCATCGTCTCGGTGGCGCTGCTGCGTTTCATCGATCCGCCCATGTGGACCTGGCGCATCGAGCGGGCGCTGTTTCCCCCTGCCAAGGTGGCCGAGGTGAAGCACGACTGGGTGCCGCTCGAGCAGATCTCCCGCGAACTGCAGCTGGCGGTGATCGCCGCCGAAGATCAGCGCTTTGCCGAGCACAACGGCTTCGACATGGACGCCATCAGCTCGGCACTCAAGCACAATCAGCACAGTGAGCGGGTGCGTGGCGCCAGTACCCTCAGCCAGCAGACCGCCAAGAACCTCTTCATGTGGAGCGATCGCAGCTTCCTGCGCAAAGGGATCGAAGCCTGGTTCACCCTGCTGATGGAGCTGGGCTGGGACAAATCCCGCATCCTCGAGGTGTACCTGAATATCGTGGAGTTCGGGCCCGGCATCTACGGCGCCGAGGCCGCGGCCAGACACTACTTTGGCAAGCCGGCGATGCGTCTCACCCGCTACGAGGCGTCACTGCTGGCGGCAGCCCTGCCCAACCCCTGGCGCTACCGGGTCAAGCCCCCCTCGCCCTACGTCCAGCAGCGCTCGGCCTGGATCCGTCGCCAGATGGGCCAGCTGGGGCAGGTGACCCTCAACAAGGTGCATCAGGCAGACTGATGCCTGATGGGTGTCGGGTTTGTTCACGGTGCGAGCCCGGCCTCGTCGGTGGAGGGTCCCAGGTGCCCGCCCACCGTGCCCCGATGCAGCGGCAGGTAGTGCCACCACCAGGTCTCCCGCCGCCGCTTGATCTGCTGCCGTCTCGTCCGCCGTTTCATGCCCGTTCTCCCTTGCCCTGCCCCTCTTCAACCATACCCAACTCCGGTCAGCCTTGCCCGGCGCTGGCGCACCCTTCCCACTGGTCTGGCCGCCACCGCCAATAATTGTTACAGTAGCGAACCTCGATGTATCTGGAGTGATTTCATGGAACAGCGTACCCCGGATCAGCTGGTCGAATGGGCCTATGATCAGTTTCTTGAGCAGGCCGCAGACATGCTGGCCCCCGAACAAATCGTCGACATCACCCTGGAGTTCGAACAGCGTGGCGCCGTCGAGGCGACCCTGCCCAATGCCGACTGGTCAACCGAACTCGGTGTGCCGGTGGACATGGAGCGCTGGGTCGAAGTGTGGGTGGGTCTGCTGGACCATCAGGAGGAGTTCGAGGTGATCTTTGCCACCTTCCTGCTGCCCCGTCATAGCAATGAGCACGATGTCCACGTGCGCTGGCACCGTCAGCAACAGGCATAAAAAAGGCGCCCTCGGCGCCTTTTTCTTTTGCGGTGATCATTGCTCAGGGCCGGGCCGCGATGGCCTTCGCCAGACAGCGCCGGCACCAGCAGGCATCGGCCTCCCCCATGGGCAGGGCCGGCAGCTGGCTGCACCAGCACTCTGCGATGGTCGCGCCGGCCGACACGGCGCAAAAGGCCGGTTCACCGCAGCCGGGACAGCGGTGGGTGCTGGTGGAACCATCCAGCTGCGCCATCACCGCCAGCTGGGCCTCGCTCTCCATGGCGGACCAGTGACCAATCTCGGTCAGGGTGCGACCACAGCCAAGGCAGAGACCGTCTTTCGCCCGGCACGCACCGACGCAGGGGCTCGGCACTTATTCGCCGCCTTCGCGCTGATCGTCGCCCGTCAATGTGATGCTGTAGTCATCGATGACCAGCTTGCCCTGCTTGTAGAGGCCGCCGATGGCCTTCTTGAAGGTGCCCTTGCTCATGCCGAGCAGCTTGTAGATGAGCTCGGGTTCGCTCTTGTCACCTACCGCCAGGCTACCGCCCTGCTTCTTGAGGCGGGCCAGGATCTGCTCGCCGGCATCGTCCAGCCGCGCCACGCCCGGCTTTTGCAGGGTCAGATCCAGCTTGCCGTCATCACGCACCTGCTTGACCCAGGCGGTCAGCGGACGGCCCGTGGTCACCCGGCCGAACACCTCGTTCTTGAACAGCATGCCGGAGTACTCGCCATTGACGATGGCCTTGATGCCGAGCGGCGTGCGCTCGCCAGGCAGGGCTGTCACTTCGTCACCGGCCTTGAATGGAGGCTTGTCGGTGCGCAGGAACCGCTCGAGGCGGCTGGTGCCCACCATGCGCCCCTCGTGATCGAGCATCAGCCGCACCAGATAGACATGGCCCACCTGCATCGGCTTGTTCTGCTCGCGGCTTGGTACGAACAGATCCTTCTTCATGCCCCAGTCGAGGAAGGCGCCAATCTTGTTGGCATTGACCACCTTGAGGCCGACGATGTCGTCCACCATGGCAAACGGCTTGTCGGTGGTGATCACCGGCTCGCAGTCGGCATCCAGATAGAGGAAGACCTTGACGCCGTCCCCTTCCGCCACCCCTTCCGGCAGTTGACGCTTGGGCAGCAGCAGCTCGCCGTACTCTTCGCCAGCCGCCAGCCAGGCGCCCCGATCTTCGAGCTCGACTACGGTAAGGGTGTTCATCTTGCCAATCTGTAGCATGGTGTTCTCTTCTTTCATTGTCCGGATGGCCAATTTTTCATTGCCTGTATGGGCGCGCATGTTACCCCAAGAGCGGTAACAGGGCCTAGTCCCTTGCCCTGTTCGCGGGTGATTTTCAGGGCCTTTTGGCCGGGTCGTGTCCATATAATCGCCAGTCAGCCGCCCTTTTGCTGCAAATAACCCCACTTTTGGGTAGACTTCGCCGCTGTCAAAATCCAGAGGAACTGTCGATGAATCCATCCACTCGTACCCGTCATCTCAATCAATGGATCCAGACCCACAGTGGGCAGGACATGACCTACCCGGCGCTGCACGGCTTTTTGTGTGCCCGCCTGGTCGGGCCGGATGCCCCTGACTGGCAGGCCCCGCTGGCCGGTCTGTTGCCCCATGACGCCGAGCTGGATGAAAAAAGCGCCGAGGCGCTGCGCCACCTGATCGCCGAGCTGGAAACCCAGGCCGATGAGGCCCAGCTCGCCCTGCCGAGCCAGTGCCGCCTCTCCACCGAGAGCCCGGAGCAGGTGTTCGAGCAGAGCCACCCCCTCGGTCAGTGGTGTTACGGCTTCAGCCAGGGCTTTGCCACCTGGCCCAAGCCCAGGGATCTGAACGACCCGACCACCCAGTACCGTTTCAGCCTGGCCGCCGAACTGAGCCTGTTTCGTGACAAGCCCATGGCGCAGATGCTGCACGCGGCCGCCGGCAGTGACCTCCCCTTCATGGAGTTCTGCAAGCGTCAGCGCCAGAACATGAAGACCGCTCTCAACCAGCTGCTGCAATTAGATGAGTATCAGGCCGTGCCGAGCACGGAGCAGACCCTGGACAGCCAGCAGGTCGAGCAGTGGCAGCAGTGGTTCGAACTGGCCGATGCCAGCCGCGATCCGCACAGCCGCCTCGGCTGGTTTGACAAGGTGATCGCCGACGCCGAACCGCTGTTTGACGCCGCCTTCTGGCAGCAGATTGCCGGCCATGGCTGGAGTGCCCACGAAGCGCGCCCGCTGCTGGCCGCCCGGGCCGGGCGGGCCGACTGCCTGCTGCGCCTCGGCCAGCTGGAACAGGCGCGCAGCGAATATCTGGCCCTGCTCGAGCTGTGCGTGGCCGATGAACTGGGTTGCCGTTATCCCCTCTCCAGCCTCTATGCCCTGCAAGGGGACTGGTCGGCCCTGCAGGCTCTGCTGATGCGCTTTGATGAGGCCTCCAGCTGGCTGCTCTACAACAAGGCGCTGATGACGTTCGTCTGCGCAGGCGCCGAGGCCGCGCAGCCACTGCTGGCCGCCGCCATCAAGGCCAACGCCCATGTGCCGGCCTGTCTGCTGGGCCAGCGCAAGCTGCCCAAACAGGAGCCCCACAGCTGGCAGGCTGGCAGCCGTGACGAAGCGGCGCTCTACACCCTGCAAAGCCGCGAGGCTTGGCTCAAACACAACGCCCTGCTCTGGCTGCGCAAAGGCTGAGCCAACGACAGTAAAACCAGCTTCGAATAGACCCGGTTGCGGCGGATGACGTGCGCAACCGCACATTTCTCTGGTACTTGTTCAGACAAACGGCCCTGTGTTACGTATCATCAAGGTCAAAGTATCAAGAGAAACTGCACCCGATGCAGCCGTCACAGCAGGATGTCATATGTCAAAGATCATAGAGCTGCTTGCCCACTATCCCCCCTATCAGCTGGTACACGCCGCCGAGATGGTGCGCGATACCTTCGAACAGTTTTACCAGCAGCGCTATCAGCTGACGGTGCCTCAATGGCGCCTGATGATGGTGCTCGGCCCCAACTACCCCATCAGCCAGAAAGAGCTGGTAGAGGCGAGCGGGATGGACAAGGTGCGGATCTCCCGCGAGATTCACCGGCTGGTGGAAAAAGGGATCCTGTTCACCGAGAGCAGCGAGCATGACAAGCGAGTCAGCCTGGTCTCCTTCACCCAGGCGGGGCTCACCCTGTTCCAGCAGCTCAAGAGTGAAGCGGGCAGCTGGCAGCACACCCTCACCGACTACCTGCCGGCCGAGGCGCGCCAATCCATCCGTCTGCACCTGCAAAGCGTCAGCGACGCCATCGAACAACTTCACCTGCTGGATAACGAGCGTCCCTCATGAACCTGAACAACTTTGCCACCATGGACGTCAACATGCTGCTGAGCCTGGTCAACATGCAGCTGCGTGATCGCTACGATGATCTCGATGATCTCTGCAAGGCGCAGGATCTCGACAAGGCTGCGCTGGTCGCCCGGCTCGCCAGCGGCGATTTCCACTATCAGGACGATCAGAAGCAGTTCAGATAGGGATCCGGATCACAACCCGGCCCATGCCGCTGGCTCCGGCAGCAAAAGCTGCTATGGTGATGGCTACCCCGGTCAACTGACCTTCGGCAAGAAGTATGGATACATCTTGCTGTCACAGACCGCGGTTAGCCTTTTACTTACCAGCCGTAGCCAAGGATGACCCATGATGTTCCTGACCCGTCCCGCCAGCCTGATCACCCTCTGTGCCTTGCTGATGATCAGCCTTCTCTCACCTCGCCTGCCCGACAGCGCCGAGCAGTGGCTCACCACCCTGCTGCTGGGCTCCCTGGTGGCGGTCTGCCTGATGGTCGGCAGCGGCTGTCGCCGTTTTCTGCGGGATTGACCAGACGGGCCGCTTCATCGGGTCAGGCACCAAAAAAACAACGCAGCCCTAGGGCTGCGTTGTTGTTTTCTGGCGTGGCAGGTTGCTCTCTTGATCAGAGCGCCAGGGTCTCCAGCTGGCCCTTGGCCTGCTCGATGCCCTTGGCCTGGGCATCCGGACCCATGCCCATGCCTTCGGCGTAGATGAAGTCCACCTCCTTGATGCCGATGAAGCCCAGCACGGTGCGCATGTAGGGGGTCACCAGATCGGTGGCGCTGCCGACGTGCATGCCGCCGCGGGGGCTGATCACCAGGGCGCGGGTGTTTTCCACCAGGCCGACCGGACCGGTTTCGGTGTAACGGAAGGTCACGCCGGCACGGGCCACCAGATCGATCCAGTTTTTCAGCTGGGTCGGGATGTTGAAGTTGTACATGGGGGCGGCAATCACCACCAGATCGCTCGCCTTGAGCTCTGCGATAAGCTCGTCGGACTGGGCCAGCACGGTCAGTTGACGCTCGTTGAGGTTTTCACCACCGCGCAGGCCAGACGCCAGCTCGCCATCCAGTACCGGCAGGTTCAGGGCCGCCAGATCACGCACGGTGACGGTGTCGGACTGATGGTCGGCCAGGAAACCGTCGATCAGGGCGTTGGATTGGGAATATTGGCCCAGGATGCTGGACTTGAGTACGAGGATATTGGCCATGGTGAAACTCCATTAGGTTGTCGGTTGAACAGCGGTGCTGTCGATGGAGGTCACTCTAAACATTGGGCTTCCATACAGATAGCGAAAATAGATGCTCAACTTATTCAAAAATTTTGATGATAGTGCATTCTCTCGCCAGCCGCCTCTCTCCCGCCCCGCCAAGGCTTGGCAGAACAAACGATTGCCGTTATGATCCGCCGCACTTTTTTCAGCGACCCGGATCCCATGACACCCTCGCGCAGGCACTCCCCCTTTGCCGGTGCAGTCTGGATGATGGTAGCGGGCCTCTGCTTCGCCGCCGTCAACAGCCTGAGCCAGTATGTCAGCTTCAAGCTCGGCCTCCCCTCGACCCAGGTCGCCTTCCATCAATATCTGATTGCCCTGGTCTGTCTGCTGCCCTGGCAGGTTCGCCACGGCCTGCGCCAGTCGCTGATGACCAACCAGCTGCGGCTGCACCTGCTGCGGGTTGCCCTCGCGGTGGTCGGCATCCAGTTCTGGTTGTGGGCGCTGGCAGTGCCCGTCCCCATCTGGCAGGGGATAGCGCTGCTGATGACTTCTCCGCTGTTTGCCACCCTGGGGTCGGCCCTCTTTCTCAAGGAACAGGTGAGCCGGGCCCGCATTCTGGCGACCCTGGCCGGCTTTGTCGGCGCCATGCTGATCCTGGCCCCCTGGACCGACGATTTCAGCTGGGCTTCCCTGCTGCCGGTGGCGGCCGCTCTGTTCTGGGCCGGCTACTCCTTGCTGGTGCGCTATCAGGCGGCCAGCGAGTCGTCCCACACCATCGTCGTCTACCTGCTCATCTTCAGCACCCCGTTCAACGCCATGCTGGCCCTGCCGGAGTGGCAGTGGCCGAGCGAAACCCAGTGGCTGCTGGTGGCCGCCTCCGGCGTGCTGTCGGCACTGGCCCAGATGTCCATCGCCCGCGCCTACAGCGTGGCCGAGGCATCCTTCGTGCAACCCTTTGATTTTGCCAAGTTGCCCATGAACGTGCTGGCCGGCTGGCTGGTGTTTGGCTGGGCGCCGCCCGGCCGATTGTGGCTGGGAGCCGCCATCATCATCGGCGCCATCACCCTGCTCACCCATCTGGAGCAGCGCGCCCACAAATCCGTTTCCTGAGGTACGCCATGCGTGCCTCTTTTTTTGTCCGCTATTCGTGCAATAGCGGCCCTCAATCACCACTCACGACATCAGGAGAAATCACATGTTTGGAACCGCTACCCGCCCCGGTACCACCCGCGCCCTGCTGCTGGGCTCCGGCGAACTTGGCAAGGAGGTCGCCATCGAGCTGCAACGCTTCGGCATCGAGGTGATCGCCGCCGACCGCTATGCCGATGCCCCCGCCATGCAGGTGGCCCACAAAGCCCATGTGCTGGACATGCTGGACGGCGCCGCCCTGCGCGCCCTGGTCAACGAGGTCAAACCGGATCTGATCATTCCCGAGCTGGAAGCCATCGCCACCGATACCTTGGCCGCCCTGGAGCAGGAAGGCGTCAAGGTGGTGCCCAACGCCCGTGCCACCCAGCTCACCATGAACCGGGAGGGGATCCGCCGCCTCGCCGCCGAGACGCTGGGCTTGCCCACCTCCCCCTACCGCTTTGCCCAGAGCAAGGAGGAGTTTGTCGCCGCCGTTGACACCATCGGCCTGCCCTGCGTGGTGAAGCCGGTGATGAGCTCGTCCGGCAAGGGCCAGAGCGTGCTGCGCGATCTCGCCAAGTTCGACGAGAGCTGGACCCATGCCCAGGAGGGGGGCCGCGCCGGCCGCGGCAAGGTGATCGTCGAAGGGTTCGTCCCCTTCGAGTACGAGATCACCCTGCTCACGGTGCGCGCCGTCGACGGCATCCACTTCTGTCAGCCCATCGGCCATCGCCAGGAAGATGGCGACTACCGCGAATCCTGGCAGCCGCAAGCCATGAGTGAACTGGCGCTGGCTCGCTCCAAAGAGGTAGCTGCCAAAGTGGTAGAAGCCCTCGGTGGTTACGGCCTGTTCGGGGTCGAGCTCTTCATCAAGGGTGACGAGGTGTGGTTCAGCGAGGTCTCGCCGCGCCCGCACGACACCGGCATGGTGACCCTCATCTCTCAGGATCTCTCCGAGTTCGCCCTGCACGTGCGCGCCATTCTGGGGCTGCCCATCGGCACCATCACCCAGTACGGGCCGAGCGCCTCCGCCGTGGTGCTGCGCGAAGGTCACAGCCAGGACATCCGCTATCAGGGGATTGGCGAGGCGCTGGCCCTGGTGCCGGGTGCCCAGTTGCGGCTGTTTGGCAAGCCGGAGATCGCCGGTCGCCGCCGACTCGGCGTGGCGCTGGTCCGGGGTGAAGATTGCCCCACCGCCGTCGAGCAGGCCAAAGCCGTGGCCGCTAGGGTGGACGTGCTCTTCTGACCACTGTTTTTTGTCTCGCACAAACAAACGTTTGCCTGCGTGATCCGGCGCAAGGGGCATGGCAATGCCCCTTTTGCATTGAGGTGCCTCGCTTATAATCCCCCCTTCACCTATGTCAGGAGTACAAGATGTTAACTGCCGTGATCTTCGATATGGATGGTGTTCTGATCGACTCGGAACCCTTTTGGCAACGGGCCCAGATGGCTGTCTTCTCCGAGCTGGGCCACCCCCACACGGTGGAAGATTGCGAATCGACCATAGGCGTGCGCATCGATCAGCTGGTCGCCCACTGGTATCGGTTGCGCCCCTGGAGCGGCCCCAGCCAGGAAGAGGTGGTGCAGCGCATCCTGGATCGGGTCAACGCCCTGATCCTCTCCGAAGGTCAGCCCAAGGCTGGCGTGCTGGAGGCGCTCGACCTCATCGAGGCGCAAGGCCTTAAAATCGGTCTGGCCACCTCCTCCCCCTTTGCCATGGTGGAGGCCGTGCTCGGCAAGCTCGGCATTCGCGATCGCTTCCTGGCGGTGCACTCTGCCGAGGTGGAGCGCTTTGGCAAGCCGCACCCGGATGTCTATATCCACGCCGCCGAGAAGCTGGGGGTCGAGCCGGTGCATTGTCTCGCCATCGAGGACAGCTTTACCGGTCTGCTGGCGGCCAAGGCGGCCTCCATGACCGCGCTGATTGTGCCGGATCCAGCGCTGGTGGGTGACCCGCGTCTGGCCATTGCCAACCATCAGCTGTACTCGCTGGCCGAGCTGGATGCCCAGATGCTGGCCAGCTGGGTCAAGTAAACGACAAACAGGCGCTGATCGTTCCCATGTACCCGGCATTGGTGAGTGACCCACGTCTGGCCATTGCCAACCATCAGCTGTGCTCGCTGGCCGAGCTGGATGCCCAGATGCTGGCCAGCTGGGTCAAGTAAACGACCAGCAGGCGCTGATAGTTCCCATGTACCCGGCGCTGGTGGGTGACCCACGCTTGGCCATCGCCAACCATCAGCTGTGCTCGCTGGCCGAGCTTAATAGCGAGATGCTGGCCAACTGGGTCAAATAAACCACGCTCTGGCGGACTGACCTCCTGCCTCCCTTGATCCCGGTCATAATCGTGCGCTTGCTCGCGGTCAGGCAGGTGCGATCCAGCTAGAATCTGGGGAGAGAGGCGGCCCACGGGCCCGAGGAGGTCATAATGATCGAGTACACCAGCAAGCGCATCGTCTGCCCCCACTGTGGCCATCATACCCGGGTCGAGCTGGATGCCAGCCAGGGGGATCAGGAGTTCTATGAGGATTGCATGGCCTGCTGCAACCCCATCCACCTGCGACTGCACCGGGATGAGGCGCGCGACTGCCTGCAACTCTTCGTGGATGCTGACGATGAACAGATGTTCTGAGTCCCCCTGACAGGGGATAGCGCAAAACAAAGCGGGGCCCATTGGGCCCCGCTTTCCTTTTCGCCTAAGCGGCCGCCCCTGCGCCTTATTGGCGGGCCGCCAGCACCCGCTCTACCGTATCGACGATGGCCTGGGTCTGGGGGTCAATCTCGATGTTGGTCTGCCAGCCTGCCTTGACCCAGCCGAGGTTGGTGCGGGCCAGGGTCTCGGGGATCAGGTTGACGCAAAATTCGCAGCCGCGTACCTCGCCCACGGTAAGGCTGATGCCGTCGATGCCGATGTAGCCCTTGGTCAGCACGTATTTCATCAGCGTTGGCGCCAGGCGATACCACACCTGCCGGTTGTTGGGGGTGTCGATGACCGAGATCACCTGCGCCGTGCCCATGATATGGCCGGACATGGCGTGGCCGCCAATCTCGTCGCCAAAGCGGGCCGCCCGCTCCACGTTGACCTTGTCCCCCAGCTGCAGCTGGCCGAGGTTGGTGAGACGCAGGGTCTCCTGCATCAGATCGAAGCTGACCAGGTCTCCTTCGACCCGGGTGACGGTCAGGCAGCAGCCGTTGTGGGCCACGGAGGCGCCCAGCGCCAGCCCCTCGCCCCAGGCCGGGCTCGGCATGCGGATCACGTGGGTTCGAAAGTTGGGCAACTCCTCGATGGCCACCAGTTCGGCGGTCCCCTGCACTATGCCGGTGAACATGTCTCGTCTCCTGCTACGAAAAAAAGGCAGGGTAACCTCGCCGCGCACCCCAGACAAGCGCAACCGCTGACAAGCAGGCGGCCGATCGCTATAGTGACGGCATTCAACCCCGTGCTGACAAGGAAACAAAAATGCAGGTATATCAATGCTGTGAGGCCATTCGCATCGCCTACAACCAGATTGGCTCCGGCGAGCAGGGCTATGTGCCGCAGGCCATCGCCGCCACCATCAGGGCGCTCAACGCCGTGGCATCGGACGAGCGGGTGCCGGCGGATCTGCGCGAACAGGCCGCCTACGCCGCCGCCAACCTGCTGATCAGCGATCACGAAGACGCCTGATCCCGGGCTTGCACCAATCGTTTCGTCCCGGATGAATTTCAGGCTAGAATGACCCCCCCGCACTTTGCACTCCCCCTTCCGGAGTGCAAAGGCTCTTCCCGCTACCCGCTCTTTTTACGCTTTATCTGATCCACTCGGAGGTGTCAGTGCAACGTTATTGGTCCGAGGCGAGGCAACTCGTTCGTCTAGCCAGCCCCATTCTGGTCGCCCAGGTGGCCCAGATCGCCATGAACTTTGTCGATACCGTGATGGCGGGACAGGTCAGCGCCGTCGATCTGGCCGCCGTGTCGGTGGCCTCCAGCTTCTGGCTGCCGGTGATCCTGCTGGTGCAGGGCATCATCATGGCGCTCACCCCCATCGTCTCCCAGCTCAACGGCGCCCGCAAACGGGACGAGGTGCGACCGGCGGTGCATCAGGGCTTCTGGCTGGCGCTGATGGTCACCCCCATCGCCATGGTGGCGCTCTATTTCAGCCCGCTGGCGCTGCAGTTCATGGACGTGGATCCCGTGATGGCCGCCAAGACCACCGGCTACCTGCACGCCATCCTGTGGGGCCTGCCCGCCTTCGTGCTGTTCCAGGTGCTGCGCAACTTCAGCGAGGGGCTCTCCCACACCATGCCGACCATGGTGATCGGCTTCGTGGGGCTGGCGGTCAACATCCCGGCCAACACCATCTTCATCCACGGCCTGTTCGGCATGCCGAAACTGGGCGGGGTCGGCTGTGGCGTGGCCACCGCCATCGTGCTGTGGGCCATGCTGCTGGCGATGATCGTCTATGTGAAGCTCTCTCGCCACTTCAAGGAGATCAACCTGTTCGCCCAGCTCGCGCGCCCCAACGGCAGCCGGATCTGGCGCCTGTTCCGGCTTGGATTCCCCATCGCCATGGCCATCTTCTGCGAAGTGACCCTGTTTACCGTGGTGGCCCTGATGCTGGCCCCGTTCGGTGCGGAGACGGTGGCGAGCCACCAGATAGCGCTCAACTTCTCCAGCCTGGTGTTCATGCTGCCGCTCTCCATCGGGGTGGGCGTCACCATCCGGGTCGGCCACAGCATCGGCGAAGGGCTGCCTGATCACGCCAGGGTCGCGGCCCGCACCGGCCTGATGCTGGGCATGACGGTGGCCGCCGCCACCGCCGCCCTCACCGTGCTGCTGCGCGAGCAGATCGCCACCATCTACACCGAAGATCTGCAGGTGATCAGCCTCGCGGCCACCCTGCTCTTCTTCGCCGCCATCTACCAGATCTCCGACTCGGTACAGGTGGTGGCAGCCGCGGCCCTGCGCGGTTACAAGGACACCAAGGCGATCTTCTACGTCACCATCGTCGCCTACTGGGGACTGGGGCTGCCCACCGGCATGATCCTGGGCCTGACCGACTGGGTGGTGCCGCAGATGGGACCCCAGGGCTTCTGGGTCGGCTTCATCGTCGGCCTCACCAGCGCAGCCCTGATGTTGGGTACCCGGCTGCGCTACATCTATGGCCGCTTTGCCAGCCCGGAGGCGTGCAGCGCCCTCTCCAAGGCGCAATAAGGGGAAACTCGCCTGCAAAATCAACAGGCTGCGCAAGAACTGGGCAAACAGTCGCCTTTGTGCGTGCGGCCTGTTGACAGCCTAGGGGGGCATGGGTAGTATGCCGACCACGCCAGCAGTGCTGGCGGGATAAAACGGGTTTTCAGTCCGGTTTATGAAGTGGGTTTATAGCTCAGTTGGTTAGAGCACTACCTTGACATGGTAGGGGTCGTTGGTTCGAATCCAATTAAACCCACCACTTTTATGTGATGCGTCCTTAGCTCAGCTGGTTAGAGCACCACCTTGACATGGTGGGGGTCGGTGGTTCGAATCCACTAGGACGCACCATACGGAACACTGTTATGCGTCCTTAGCTCAGCTGGTTAGAGCATCACCTTGACATGGTGGGGGTCGGTGGTTCGAATCCACTAGGACGCACCATAACAGTTTGAATAAATTGCAGATATGAATTTGATGTGGGTTTATAGCTCAGTTGGTTAGAGCACTACCTTGACATGGTAGGGGTCGTTGGTTCGAATCCAATTAAACCCACCACTCCCCTGCAATCACACAAAGTCGCCTTGCGCACCCTTCGTCCTTAGCTCAGCTGGTTAGAGCATCACCTTGACATGGTGGGGGTCGGTGGTTCGAATCCACTAGGACGCACCAGATTTGAAAAGCCCGCTCCTCGAGCGGGCTTTTTGCATTTCTCTTCTCTGACTATCCCTTCTCTCCCCTCTCATCTGCCTCCTCTTGACCCGCTGCGGCCATTGTCAGGCCATGGCCACAGCGTTGCCCAGTCAGAAGAGATCGAGCTGCTGGCCGCAGATCCGCTCGAACGACTCGCCGATAAAGGGGAGGATGGCATCGGCAATGGGTTTGAGCTGCTTGTCGATGTAGTGCTCGTAGTCGATGGCGCTGCGCCGGTATTCGAGCGGTTCGGGGCCGTTCAGGGTCACCAGGTAGGCGATGGAGCCCCTGTGCTGGTAGCGTTGGGGCAGACCGCGGCGCAGGTTCTCCTCGTCCGCCAGGCGCGCCGCCCGCACGTGGGGCGGCACGTTCTTCTGGTACTCCTCGAGTTTCTGGCGCAGCCGCTTGCGATAGACCAGCAGCTCGTCGTGAAGGCCAGCGCGGGTCTCGTCCACCATGGTGCGCACATAGCCGCTGGGATCCTGGTCGTGAAACACCATCTCGTAGAGGCGGGTCTGGAACGCCTTGGCAAGGGGCGTCCAGTCGGTGCGCACCGACTCGAGCCCCTTGAACACCAGCGACTCCTCTTCACCGGCGTGATGGCCTGCCACCAAGCCCGCATAACGCTTCTTGCTCCCCTTCTCCAGCCCGCGAATGGTGGGCATCAGGAAGCGGCGATAGTGGGTCTCGTACTGGATCTCCAGATAGCTCGGCAAATCGAACTCCCGCTTGATCAGCACCGCCCAGTTGTCGTTGATCATGCAGGCCAAGCGCCGGCCAATCTCGTCCGCCTGGACGGGGCTGGTCTCGCGCCCCAGGTGGGCGAAGGTAGAGTCGGTGTCACCATAGATCACCTCGAAACCCTCCCCTTCGATCCACTCCCGGGTCTGCTGCATGATGCCGTGACCGCGCAAGGTGATGGAGGAGGCAAGCCGCGGGTCGTAGAAGCGGCAGCCCCCCGAGCCCAGCACGCCGTAGAAGGAGTTCATGATGATCTTGATGGCCTGGGAGAGCGCCTTGTTGCGAGCCGCCTTGGCTCTATCCCGCGCCGCCCACAGGGTGGCGATGAGATCCGGCAGGAAGTGGCGCTCGCGGGAGAACAGGGCGCCGCGAAAACCCGGGATGGCGTGCTCAGGATGCTGCAGCCCCTCGATGAGCCCCATAGGGTCGATGCAGAAGGTGCGGATGATGCTGGGATAGAGGCTCTTGAAATCGAGCACCAGCACGTGGCGATAGAGCCCAGGTTTGGAGTCCATCACATAGCCGCCTGGGCTCGCGAGCCCCCCATCGGCCGGCAGGTTGGGCGCCACATAGCCGCCCCGGTGCAGCCGCGGCAGATAGAGATTGGTAAACGCCGCCACCGAGCCCCCTACTCGGTCCAGCTCGAGGCCGGTGAGGGAGGCACGCTCGATGGCAAAGGGGATGAGGTGGCAGTAGTCGAAGATCTCCCACACCAGCTTGCAATCCTCCAGGTTGTAGCGGGCCAGCGCCTCCTTGTCGGAGTGGAACAGCTCGGTGATCTTCTCCCCCCGGTTGGCCACGTCCTCGATGTCCTTGCCGCGGCCAAGCAGCTCGCTCGCCACCGCATCCAGGCTGTAGCTGGGGAACTGCCAGGTGGCGCTTTTGAGGGTGTCGATGCCATCCAGCACCATGCGCCCGGGGATGATGACGCTGCCGCTCTGGGGGTCGTTGCGGGATGAGCGCCAGAAGCAGAGCTCGTGACCACGGCCGAGTCGCAGCCGCCGCTTGTTGAGCTCGGCGCGGCGCAGCAGCAGGCGAAAGTCGAAATTGACCACGTTCCAGCCGATCACCAGATCGGGGTCGTGCCGCACAAACCAGCGCTCCAGCGCACTCAGCAGGGCGCTCTCGTCCGCCACCCACTCGACCTGGGTACCCCAGCTGTCGACATCGGCCTCAGGCGTGCCGATCATGATGACCCGCGCATCCTGCTCGCTATAGAGCCCCACCGAGAAGAGGGCCCCGTCCATGGCGCACTCCACGTCCAGCGACACCCAGGAGAGGGTTGGCGTCACCGCCTGGGGCGCGCAGCGCGCCTCGTTCACCTCCCAGTAACCCTGCTTGCCCCCCTTCTTGCGCGCCCGCCCCTCGAAGCGCACGCCGGCGGTGATGAAACGCTCCATCAGAAAGCGCTCAGGCAGCCGGATATCCGCCTCGAAGTGCTCCAGCCCGCGGATGAGCAGCAGCTCGATGGCGCGGTGAAAGGCGCTCAGGGTGGCAAAATAGCAGCCCACTACGGCGCGGCCGTCGAAGGTGTGCATGGGCAGGCGGCGAAACCGCCCGCTCACCCCGGCCCCCTTGAACAGCTCCGCCGCCTCCGCCATATGGCTCTGGGGCAGGAAGAAGACCGGCTCCTGCCCCGGCACCACCACCCGCACCGGCCCCTGTTCGCTCCAGAGCCACATCACGATCTCGGTGCGCTCCGGCTGCTCGCCGCGGCCGCGCACATCCCGCCCGTGACGGGTCAGGATAAAGCCGTCGCGCGGCGGGGTAACGGGAGGGATGGGGGGGTGGTCGGTCATGCTAGTCATCGGGATCAACGTAGGTGTGGGACTATTGTACGTTCATACAG
>NZ_NEVB01000185.1:0-34549 GCF_002259925.1 Aeromonas sp. A35_P
GAGCCGCACCTGTCCGTGCTGCGGCCATGTATCGGCGGACAACCGGCAGACGCAAGAGCGGTTTGCGTGCGTCGAATGTGGCTTCGAGGAAAACGCTGATCTGGTCGGCGCGATCAATGTTTTAAGGGCGGGACACGCCCGGTTCGCCTGTGAAGTGAGCGATGCAGTAAGGTCGCCAGCAGCAGGAACCCGCCGAAGCGACCCACCCCGGCTCGATGCCGGGGTGGGCGCCGTAGGAATCCCCCGACTTTAGGCGGGGGAGGATGTCAAGAACTGCACGCCCTTTGCTGGTTGTGGCGCGCTGCTGACCGGATGATGGATGCTGCCAAAGCCATCTACCCCCTGCTCGATGTCGCCGAACACCGCGAAGCCCCGCGCTACTACTCCATCATTCACGAATACAACTTCAACGTGCAGCGAGCCCAGCAGATCCTGGCCGACAAGACTGGCCATATTCAGCCAGCCACCCACGGCGAACGCGACTGGTTCAGGCTGATCCCACACTTGCACCGTGAGCAACTGCCCAAAGGCTGGTGATGTGACCGGTCACACACACACGAAGGGGGCGACAGTATCGCCCCCTTTTGTTGTCTCATGCCGTCCAATGGTTTCCAAAAATGAAACTACGTGCTATTGTTTCCAAAAATGAAACCGAGATCCAGCCGTGCACGTAATCTCTCGCAAACCCTTTAATGACGCCGCCAAGCTTTATCCCAACGACAGTGAAGCCTTGGTGCATGTGTATTCGACGTTGCGCAATGGTGATTTCTCAGCACCAGATGAACTGAGGAAGGTGTTTCCCAGTCTTGATAACTTCAAGTATCGGGACAAGTGGTGGGTGATCGATATCGGTGGCAATAACCTGCGCCTGATCGCCTTCATTGAGTTCAGGGATAACCGCATGTATGTGAAGCACATTGTCAGCCATGCCGAATACGACAAGCTGACCGAGAAGTACCGAAGAAACAAGGAGTAACCATCATGTTAAATCTTGCGCTGGTTCAGATTAGAGAGGCATTGGCCCAAGTGCCATACATCACCCAGATCAATAATCAGGACGATTATGAGCGAGCTCTTGAGCTGATGGACGAGCTGGTCGACGACTATGACGCCAACAAGCAATTGGTGGAGTTGCTGGCAACCAGCATCGAGCATTGGGAAGACAAGGCTGACGAGTTCGCCGAGTTCAACAAGGCGGTGGCGGATGTAGAACCGGGCATCGCTGTGTTGAAAACGCTGATGAGCCAACATCATCTGGGAGTGGCTGACCTGCCGGAGTTGGGCACCAAGTCCAACGTGAGCAAACTGCTCAATGCCGCCGAGGGCAAAAAACTCACCCGCCAACATATCGAGGCGCTAAGCAAGCGCTTTGCGTTGTCCCCCGCCCTGTTCTTTTAACGGGCCATCCAGTCCACACCAATAAAAACACGCCTCGCTTTATTTTCCCCAAATTGGGGGGAATGAGCGGGGTGATTTTTTGTTCATGATAAAAAAATCAGATACAAACGGGGCGTATTATTTTACTCGCCGCTGAGTATTTGCGATCCCCGGATGCGGGGATCGCAAAAGTGAAAGGATCTGACGGAAAGTGAAGGATCACAAAAAGGATCTGATAGGCTGCGCGCGCCCAGTGCTGGCGCGGGGAGCCGCCACCCGGCCACAGTCTTTCACCCGCATGATTTCCCACACATGAAGCGCGCAGGCGAGGCGGGGTCCCGATTGCGCGCCAGCGGTGCGGAGGGAGTTCACCACCGCCCAGCAGGCCACGCCAGCGAGCGCAGGGCGCACGTGCTGGATCTGGCCTTGAGACTGCGTGGGTTTGAAGGGCGCTCGCACAGCGGGCCGCTGGTGCGCGTATGCAAGGGGTGACTGCGGCAAATTATGAACCTTGCAGAGTCTGGGTGTGGCTTGGTCAGTCGCGGGGCAAAAGAAAACCCCGCCAGATGGCGGGGTGGTCAGGGTGCGCTGGCCGGGTCAGCGCAGCTGATCGCCCTGGCTGGCCGGCTCGGTACCGGCGGCGAGCTTGTACGGATTGAACCTGATGATCTCCTCCCCTGCCCAGTCGTTCATCGCCAGCAGGCTGGCCTTGATGCTGTCGATCTCGTTGACGTCGAACACCTGGGCGGCCTCAGTCACATTGCCAAACCCGCCTGTGCTGTTCGGCATCACCCCCATCAGCTGGGGCGGTACCCGGTGGGTGGCCAGCTGGTCATCCCGGCTCACGTTCTTGATGCTCAAGAAGTCATCCTTGGCCGCCACCTCGGCCACCGGGATCAACTGCACCCCGTCTTTCTTCCCACCAGGGGTATAGAGCAGCAGGTTGCGGAAGTTGCCGGGACCCTTGCTCTGGCGCAGCGCCTCCTTGAGCTTGGCGATGTCCCCCTCGTTCTGCACCGCATCAGTGATATGCATGATGAAGCCGGCATGGCTGCCGTTCTCATAGTACCGACGGCGAAAAAGTGTGGCCGACTCATTCAGCAGGGTCGAATTCAACCCGCCCACATAGTCGGGGATACCGTAAATCTCCTGGTTGATGTCGCTCTCCATCACATGGCCCACCCGACCGGCGGGCAGCTCCTGCTCCTGCCCAGGCTGGGCAATCCACCAATAGGTGGCCATATCCAGCCCCCGCCGGGTGTACTTGGCGCGCAGATGGTCATAGCGCAGCACCCCGCCGATCCGGTTCTGCACCGCCTGCAGATAGCCGTTGCCAAAAATCAGATAGTCCAGCGCCAGCCCGGTGAAGCCCGCCAGACTCAGTTTCGGATGAGGGATGAAGCAGGAGCGCAAGATGTTGCGCTTAACCTGAATGGCAGAGGCATGATGCACCCCGGCCCGATAGACCCGCGATAAGCCATTGAGCGATAGCGGCGGCTCATACCAGCGGCCGTTATGCATCGACTCAAGATAATCGAACACCTCCCGCTGCGATAAGACCGGCACCGGCTCGCCAAAGGTGAACGCCTCGCTGGCCTCGCCAGCAGGTTGTCGGGTCGCCGTCACCGGCGTCGTAGGGGTTGAATAGGGGCGACGATTGCGACGTTTGCTCATTAGAAAAACTCCATAGAACCGGTATTGGTGCCGTTGGCGCCTGCCAGTGGCTCATGTAAAAGGGCGTGCATGGTTGCCCAGGCGATATCTGCGTGGCTGGTCTCTTCGGAACGGCTGGCCTCAAAGGTCGGCATCTTGCCAGCGGTTACCCCCCGGCGGATGCTCATAAAGGCGGCGGCCAAATCATTCCAACCGCTGTCAAACTCCAGCCGCCCCTTGTTCATCACGTCGAGCGCCTTCATCACCATCTGAATTTTGACGCTCGGGTTGTACTGGATGGATGTAACTGCCGGATAGAATGGCTTCACATTCTGATAAACACCCTCCCCGATCCCGGTCGTATCGATGCCGATATAGGCCACGTTGTAACGGAGAGTCATCTGGCGAATGGCCTCGGCCTGAGCAGCAAAATCCATCCCTTTCCACTGGTGGCGCTCAAGCACCCGAAATTTGCCGCCAGGTACCGCAGGCGGGGCCAACACAGCGCAGCCAGCGCTATCCCCCTTGCCGCCCTTGGCCGGGTCATAGCCGATCCACACAGGCCGGTTGCCCATTGGCCGCATTGCAAAGGGTTTGTAGTCATCCCACACCTCCCAGCTATCGACCATGCAGCGCATAAGCATCGCCAGTGGGAACACGCTGGCCGTGTCGTCCATGAACATGCACATCAGCAGGTTGCTGTATTCATCATCGGAATACTCACTGCGCAGCTGATCCAGGTCGAACAGATCGCAGCCGCCGCGCACCGCATCCTCGACCGTGACTATCTGCCGCCACTGGCCGTCGGCGCACAGCTTGCCGCTGGCCAGATTGGCGTGGCTCAGGTCAATCTCGACCCTGTCAGCCTTGGCCTTGCCTCGGTTGAAGTTGGCACCAGACCAGAACGCATAGGCGGGATGAGAAAGGCTGGAAGGGGTGGAAATGTAGGTCTGGCGCCACTTCTTGTGCATCGCCATACCAGAGGCCACCTTGCGGAACTCAAGAAAGCCATGGATCCAGAAATACTCATCCATGTAGATGTTGCCGTGGTAGCTCTGGGCGGTGCGGGCGTTGGTACCAAGAAAATACAGGTGAGCCCCGTTCGGCAGCACCATGGGGTCGCCTTTCAGCTCAACCCCCTCCTCCTTGGCAAACTGGATGATGTACTGCTTGAACACATGGGCCTGCGCCTTGCTGGCAGACAAGAAAATCTGATTACGCCCGGTCACCAGGGCATCAATGAACGCCTCGAAGGCAAAGAAGTAAGTCGCCCCAATCTGGCGCGATTTGAGCAAATCGCGGATCCGGTACTGCTGGCCAGCTAGATACCAAATCCGCTGGTAATCGAACATGGTCGACTCGAACCGCTCGATTAATCGCTCCTGCTGCTCGGGCTCTACCACATTGCGCTCGGGCGCCTTCTTCGGCCCCTTGTTACGGTTCGCTACCTTGGGATTGAGGTCGGTTTCATTGCCACCGTTGCTGTACTTGTTGACTCGGGCGATCCGCTCCAGCTGGCGGCCCAGCAGGTCGATCTCCTTGAAGTCGCCGCCGCTCTTCACCTCCTTGGCGATCAACTGGCACATCCGTGCCTCAATGGCGAAGTCGACCCGGTCAATGGGTTTGATGTCATCCCAGCCGTCGCGCTTCTTCCAGGTCGAGACTGTCCCCTCCGGCGTCTGCAGCAATTCAGCAATGGCGCGGAGCGGGTAGCCCTGAAAGAACAGGTGCATGGCCTGCCGTCTGGGTTCGATATGGGGGAAAAGTAACGGTGCTGTAGTCATGGCGCCAGTCTACCCAGCTCAGGCAACACCAAACGCCCCGCCGCCATTGTGTAACGGCTTTACACAATGGCGAGCGATTGCACGATCCCGCCTGTCACCCAGACCATAACCGCGACATCACCACCCAATCACCAAAGGGATCCCAGCTCATGGCTAAGTCCAAATTTTTCCGTGTTGCCGTCGAAGGGGGCACGACCGATGGCCGCACCATCACCCGCGAATGGATTGAACAGATGGCCAAGCGCTACAACCAGTCCACCTATGGCGCCCGGGTCAATATGGAACACATCCGGGGCTATGACCCGACCGGTCAGTTCAAGATGTACGGCGACATCACCGCCGCCAAGACCGAAGAGGTCGACATGGAAGGTGAAAAGCGCCTGGCCCTGTTCGTGCAAATCGACCCGACCCCGGAACTGGTCGAACTGAACAAGAAGCGTCAGAAGGTGTTCACCTCTGTCGAAATCCACCCCAACTTGAACGAGAAAGGCGCCTACCTGATGGGGCTGGCCGTCACCGACAGCCCGGCCAGCCTCGGCACCGAAATGCTGCAGTTCTGCAGCAAGGCCTCGACCAACCCGCTGGCCGAGCGCAAGCAGTACAAGGAATGCCTGTTCACCGAAGCGCTGGAAACCGTCATCGAATTCGAAGACGAAGCCGACAAAGGCCCCACCCTGGCCGAGCGCATCACAGCCATGTTCAGCAGCCACAAAAAGCAATCCACCGCGGATTTCGGTGACGTGCATCAGGCCGTCGAAGCCGTGGCCAAAGAAGTGACCACCATCGACGCAGACCTGCAGAAGAAGTTCACCGAACAGGCCGCCACCATCACCGAGCTGACCAGCAAGCAGGAAGCCACCGCCAAAGCACTGGCTGACCTCACCGCCAAGCTGGAAGGCCAGGAAGATTTCAGCCACAAGCGCCAGCCCGCCACCGGCGCCCAAGGCACCACCATCGAAACCGACTGCTAAGGACCCCATCCATGCGTAACGAAACCCGCCAGAAATTCAACGAGTTCACCGGCCAGGTGGCGAAGCTCAACGCCGTCTCCAGCGCCACTGTGCAGTTCAACGTGCAGCCCAGCGTCCAGCAGACTCTGGAAACCAAAATGCAGGAGTCGGTCGCCTTCCTCGGCATGATCAACGTCATCACGGTCGATGAGATGAAAGGCCAAAAGGTCGGTATTGGCATTACCAGCACCATCGCCGGTCGCACCGACACTGCCAACAAAGACCGTCAGCCAAACAGCCCGCACGGTCTGTACGACCAGAGCTACGAATGCGCCCAGACCAACTTCGACACCCAGATCGGCTACGGCCAGATCGACGCCTGGGCCAAGTTCCCCGACTTCCAGACCCGTGTCCGCGACGCAATTCTCATCCGTCAGGGGCTGGACCGCATCATGATCGGCTGGCATGGCATCAGCGCAGCCGCCGACACCGACCGCAACGCCAACCCGCTGTTGCAAGATGTGAACAAGGGCTGGCTGCAACACATCCGCACCGACGCCCCGGCCCAGGTCATGAGCGAGGGGACCGAGGGCAGCGGCAAGATCTACGTAGATGCCACCGACGGCGATTACAAAAACATCGACGCCCTGGTATTCGACGTTGTGAGCGAGCTGATCAAACCCTGGTATCAGGACGATACCGACTTGGTGGTCATCTGCGGCCGCAAGATGCTCTCCGACAAATACTTCCCCATCATCAACGACGCGGGCGACAACCAGAACAAACTGGCTGGTCAGGTGCTGGTGAGCCAGAAGCAAATCGGCGGTCTCAAAGCCGTGCGCGTCCCCTTCTTCCCAGAAGACAAGCTGCTCATCACCAAGCTCAGCAACCTCTCCATCTACCCGCAGACAGGAGCCCGCCGTCGTCACATCGAAGACGAGCCCAAGCGCAACCGAGTCGTCAACTACGAAAGCTCCAACGATGCCTACGTGGTAGAGGATTACGACTGCGCAGCCCTGGTCGAAAACATCGTCATCGGGCCGAACCCGGCCCCCGGCGAGTAAGGGGGTGACATGACTCCCGCCCGTCGTCACCGAGAAAGAGCACTGGCCGCCCTGCAAGGGGCGGCCAATCCTCAGTTCGACCAACAACGCGCCAACGCCTACGAGCTGCAATTGATGCAGCTGGCCGAACACCGCCGCACCCTCAAGGGCATCCAGAGCATCGAGCGCAAGATCGAGGCCAAGCGCCCCATGCTGGCCGTCTACAAACCCTGGATTGATGGCGTACTGGCCGCCGACCGGGGCGGACAAGATGACGTCCTGGTGACCGTCATGCTCTGGCACCTCGACACCGGCGATCTCGAAGGGGCTTTCACCATGGCCGACTACGTGATCCGCCACGGCCTGAGCACCCCGGACCGCTACGAGCGCACCGCCGCCACCATGATCGCCGAAGAGGTGGCCGATACCGCCATCAAGCAGCAAGAAGCAAGCAACGGCCCCAGCTGCGGGCTGCTCTATGCCTACCTCGGCCTGCTTGAACCCTGCGACATCTTCGACCAGGTGCGGGCCAAGCTGCACAAGGCCGTGGGCCGCGCCGCACTGGCCGAAGGGCTCAAGCCGCAAGCCGCCGAGCACTATCGCCGCGCCATCGAACTGCACGACAAGGTCGGCATCAAAAAAGAGCTCGAAGTGCTCGAACGTGAACTGAAAAAAGAACAGCAGCCCGACGCCCAAGGCGGCGGCAGCTAACCGAGCGAACCCCGCACCCTGGGCGGCTCGGGCCTGACGAATGCCAGCGGCATACCAGACGGCCCGACCACCGCCCAACCAGCGGATAAACAAACACAGGAGCACCATGAGCACCGGATTCATTGCCACAGCACCGACCGCGCCAGATGAAGGGGAGATAACCAGCAACCCCTTCTGGCCCGCGATCTCGCTGCCTGATCTGCGTGAAACAGTCCGGCTTGATGGCACCGTCACCACGGCCCGCCTGACCCATGCCGTGGTCGACGCCATCACCAGCGTCAACCGGGATCTGGCGGATTGGCGCAGCACCCGTCAGGCCGAAGGCCACACCACCATGGCCGCCGTCCCGAGCGAGGTCATCAACAACGAATCGGTGCACCTGCACAGCTACCGGCGCGCCGTCTATGCCATGACCCGCGCCAACCTGCTGGAGCGCTACACCGACTACAGCGCCACCGGTGATGGCGTCAAAGGGGCCGATGCCAAAATCATCAGCTCGGATGACCTCTACCGGGATGCCCGCTTTGCCATTCGCGACATCCTCGGCACCACCCACAACACAGTGGAGTTGATCTGATGCAACTGCGCAGCCAACAGGGCGACACCCTCGATCTCATCCTGTTCCGGCATTACGGCTACACCGCAGGCATCACCGAGCAAGTGCTCAACCTCAACCCCGGTTTGGCCACGCTCGGCCCCATCATCCCGACCGGAACCCTCATCAACATGCCAGCGGCCCCCACCCAGGCCGAGCAGCCGCTGATCCAGCTATGGGACTGACCATGAGCCGCCTCGACGACGAACTCGAACGACTGGCCGACATCAGCGATCAGCAAATCGCTGCCCGCATCCATGCCGCCCGCATCAGCGGCACCGGCCCCCACGACTGCATCGACTGCGAAAACCCCATCCCGCAGGCGCGCCGTGAAGCGATCCGGGGCTGCGAGCGCTGCGCCGAGTGCCAGACCATCACCGAATTCCAAACCGCTCGCCACTACGGCGGCAAACGATAACAACAGGAGAGCACGATGCCAGAACCGATTTCATCCAGTGCAGCAACCAGCACCCTCACCGGTCTGGCGCTGCTGTCCCTCTTTCCGGGCGTTGACCCCTGCGTCCTGCTCGGTGCATTCGCCGGGGCGCTGGTGTTCATCGCCACCACCGCCGAACTCGGCAACCTGCGTAAGGCGGGCCTGTTCGTTGCCGCCTTCGTGGCGGGCGCGCTGGCGGCTCCGCTGGTTGCCGCCATGCTGGCCAGCGTGCTGCCGCTCAGTGTCGAAGTCCCCAGGGCCGTCGGTGCAATGCTGGCCTCGGCGCTGGCCGTCCACCTGCTGCAGTGGATCCTGCGCAAGACGCCAGAAGACCTGCTCAAACTCCGCAAAGGGGGCTGACATGCTGACCATCCTCTACGCCATGATCTGCGCCGCCATCGCCCTGCGCCTGGCTACCTTCAACCGCAACGGGGGAGACTACCGCCCCCTGCCTGCCCTGCTGGCATGGGTCATCACAGTGGCCGCTGGCTCCGTACCACTACGCGCCATGCTGGGTGTCCTGCCATCACCAGATCCCGCCGCCGTCCTGCTGGCCGCCGTTGTGCTGACCGCCCTGCTCGGGTCAAGGGGGTCAGTCATGCGCCTGATGCCGCGCCGCCGCCAGCAGCCAACCACCGCCCGCCACCTGAACGGGAGATTTCAGCCATGAGCCTCAAAAAAGGGGATACCGGCACAGCCGTGGCCGACCTGCAACGCCGCCTCACCAAAGCCGGTTATCCGGTGGATCCTGACGGCTGGTTTGGCGATGCCACCAAACAGGCCCTGCTCGCCTTCCAGCGGGATTACATGATCGCCGCCATCGGTCAGGCTGGCCCGCGTACCATAGCCGCCTTGCTCGGCAGCGAACGCGGCAACCAGCTGACCATCAACAACATGCAGAGTGGGGCTGACCTGCTGGGCCTGCCGCTCGCCACCATGGCCACCGTCGCCCAGGTCGAAAGCATCGGTGAAGGCTTCACCAAAGCCATGCGCCCGGTGGTGCTGTTCGAACGGCACGTGTTCTACAAGCAGCTCACCAAGCACAAGGGCAAAGCCACCGCCAACCAGCTGGCCGCCAGTTACCCCAACCTGGTCAACCCCAAGCGCGGCGGCTATGCAGGCGGCGCGGCAGAGTGGGAACGGCTGCAGCTGGCCATCAGCCTGCATAAGGATGCCGCCATCGAGTCGGCCAGCTGGGGCATGTTCCAGATCATGGGGTACCACTGGCAGACGCTCGGCTTTGCCTGCGCCAGCGACTGGATGGGTGCCATGCAGCGCAGCGAGGTCGAACACCTCACCGCCCTGTGTCGCTTCATCCAGCAAGACGCCGCCATGCACAAGGCCCTGCAGGGCCGCAAGTGGGCCGATTTTGCCCGCCGCTACAACGGCCCCGCCTACAAAGAAAACGACTACGACACCAAGCTGGCCAAGGCATACGACCACTTTGCCAAGGTCTATCCGGTGAAGGAGGTGGCAGATGCACATTGAAATCACTGGCAGACAGACAGGAAAAACTGAACGGCTTATGGCAGCTGCAAACCAGTTTATGGCCCAGGGCAAGAGGGTGGTGATCGTCTGCTGCAATTCCCGCTTGATGATGGATTATCTGCAAAAGGGGTGCCCGGGCGCGTGGGTCAGCGGCGACAAATACCTGACGAAAAAAACGTGGTTTGAAGAACTCGACAACGACCATGATGCGATCTGGATGTTTGACGAGTTCGACTGGTTTGATAACCAGAGCGTTATCAAGATCCGTCCCAATGGGTATTACTACACCACGCCAAGGCCGCCATTTAACTTGATGAAGCCAACGGGGGACCGCCCCATTGCCAAGTTGATGCAGACGTATCAGACCCACGTCGACACCATCATCATCATGCCCTGTCACACTCACCTTCGTGACGACTCGATCCCGATGGATTTCTGGGGGATTGATTGTGCTGACTAACCTACTGCGATCCCCCCTCACCTGGTTGCTGATCGCCTTGGCCATCGCCTTGGGCGGCTGGGGCTGGTCTGCCACCTCGGCGGCAACCGCCAAGGGTAAGGTCACCACCCTGCAAAGCGACCTCAAGGCCGCCGACGACAAGGCCAAAGCGGCCGAGCGGCGGGAAAAACTCAAAGACACCACCATCACCACCCTCACCGACGAGCTGACCGCCCAGGCAGAAGCCGCCGCCCAACTGCAAAACCAGCTCGGCGAACTGTCGATGACCGCCGCCACCCGCGCCGACACCATCAAGAGGCTCAAACGTGAAAATGCTGAACTTAGGTCTTGGGCTGATAGCCCTCTGCCTGATCCTGTTATCAGGCTGCTCAAGCGCCCCGCCATCACCGGCGCCGCAGATTATCAGGCTCACCTGTCAGGGCCTGACCCCCTGCCAGCTGCCGCCAGCCAGCCCGGTCAATAACGGCGACCTGCTGGACCAACTGACCCAGACCGAGGCCGCCTGGGCCAACTGCGCCGCCAAGGTCGACAGCCTCATCACCTGCCAGCAACGGCAGCAACAACAAGGGAGTGGGGATGGAAAAGCCAAAACAGATCCGTGAAGTGCTGACCAACTGCGTGCCTTATCTGGCAAAGAACCCGGACAAGTTGCACCTCTACATTCCCACTGGGGGGGTAGAGTGCACTGGCGCCCGCTCGCTCTCCTATGAGTGGCAATACCCACTCACCATCGGCATTGAGGACTTTGCCGGCCACCCGGATCAGGTCATGGTGCCGCTGCTGGCCTGGTTGCGCCAACACCAGCCCGAGCTCATGACCAACGACGAGCGGCGCAAAGACGGGGTGCGGTTCGAAGCCGAATACCTCGCCAACGACCTGATGGACCTCATCATCACCGTCAAGCTGACAGAGCGGGTCAGGGTCTGGCAAAACGAACAGGGGATAGGCTGGGAGCACCTGCCAGAGCCGCCGGAAGACCCCTACGACGGCATCACCTGGGAACTCTTTATCAACGGGGAGCATCAGCCATGGCCACCGACGAACTGAAAGATCTGGAAATGCTGGCTGATAACCTCGCCAAAATAGGGGATATGAAACGGCTGAGCGAGATCATCGACCTGATCGCTAAAAAGGTAAAAGCGAATAACACTGGCCGCATCAAAGCTAATGTCCAGCCTGATGGCAGCCCAATGCCACGACGAAAAATGAGCATAACGGGCAATGAGCACATCGCCTTCGTATACAAAAATCCGGTCACCGGCGTGACCTTGGTGCGCAACCTCAAAAACTACAAGCGCCTTGGCCCATGCCTCAAAGGCTTTGACCGGACTCGGGGAGCGATCCGGTCATTTAGGCTTTCCAGGATCGTCAAGTTCATCAGCATCGACAAAACCAAGGTTGTCATCCGCAAAGCGCCTCAGAAGATGTTTAAGAACATCATCAAGGCCAAATGGTTCAAACTGAAGACCTCGCCCAGCAGCGCCACTATTGAGTTTTCGGGTGTGGCTGGGCACGTTGCTGCTATCCACCACTATGGCGAAAAAGACAGGTCTAACCCCAAAGCTAAAGAAATGCGCTACCCAGAGCGGAAACTACTGGCAGTAACGCCACAAGATGAAAAAGACATCAGAGATATCCTGATCGAAGAACTCACCAGAGACTTGTAAGCCTGTGTATGTTCTTCATCAAAACAGACACTTACTTCCCACGTTTAAACCGTTACCATGCCTGCCGTGTTGTGCTGATGCGGCAGGCTTGTTTTGGCTTATTAAGCCTTGTTGGGGTTGATTGGTGGTGCGAGGTTGCGCGATACTGCGCAGGCGGCGGCAAAATCCGTTGCCGGGATTTGCACGAGTTACACGCCTTAACGTGGCTCTGGCGCGCTGCCGACCAGATGATGGCCGCAGCCAAGGCCATCTATCCCCTGCTCAATGTCGCGGAGCACCGTGAAGCGGGTCGTTACTACTCCATCATTCACGAATACCCAATAACCTTGCAGCGCGCACAGCGCATCCTGGCCGCCAAAACCAGTCATGTGCAGCTGGTCACCCATGGCAACCGGGACTGGCATCGCATCATCCCCCACCTGCGCGACTCTGCCAGCCCTCGCTGGTAGGTCGAAGACCTGCTGCTCACCCACCTCACCAAAAGGCTATAACCCTCCCCGCCATTGTGTAAAGCCGTTACACAATGGCTCCCCCTCGCCTTACCCGCCATTGCCCAAAACAATGGCCCCATGCAACCGACCCTGACCGAACTCCAACGCCAGCTCGACAACCTGATCCGCATCGGCACAGTGACCGCCGTGCGATCCAAGGAATGTCGTGTCAAAACCGGCGACCTCATCACCAACTGGCGGCCCTACACCACAGAAAGGGCCGGGGCTAACCGTACCCGTCACCGCCTGAGTGTCGGCGAACAGGTCATCTTGTTGTCAGTCAGTGGCGATCTGCGCAATGCGTACATCCTCGGCTCACTCAACGCCACCGCCGCAGACGAGCCACTGGCTGACGATGACAATCCCGATCTCGACCGCACCGAATACAGTGACGGCGCCATCATCGAATACAACCCGGCAACCGGCGCGCTCAACGCCACCGGCATCAAGACCGCCACCATCACCGCCAGCGTCGCTGTCAAAGCAAATACCCCACTCGTTGAGTGCTCAGACCTGCTCAAGGCCAGGCGCGTAGTGAGCGAAACCGCCAACATCGGCGGCATCGAGGTCACCACCCACGGCCATAAAAACGTGCAACCAGGCAGTGGCCAATCAGGGGACCCTGTATGAACTGGCTCGGCATGAACGCTGCAACCGGTCGCGCCATCAGCGCGACCAACCACATCATCCAGTCGGTGCGCGACATCCTCATCACCCCGGTGGGCTCGCGCGTCATGCGCCGCGACTACGGCAGCGAGCTGTTTTACCTCATCGACCAGCCCCAACATCAGGCCACCCGCCTGCGCCTGATGGCCGCCACCGTGCAGGCCCTCATCAACTGGGAGCCCCGCATCACCATCACCAAAGTCGATGTGCAGAGCGGCGGCATGGATGGCTCACTGACCATTGAACTGACTTGGCAGCGCAAAGATGGCGGCGCTCCTGAATCTGCCAGCATCACCATCCCCACAGGAGTCGCCCAGTGAGTACCATCACCCTCTCCCAACTGCCCCAGCCAGACGTAATCGAAGCCCTCGATTTCGAGACCATCCTCGCCGAGCGCAAAGCCTATTGCGTCAGCCTCTATCCCGCAGATCAGCAAGCCGCCATCGCTGCCACGCTCGAACTCGAATCCGAGCCCATCACCAAGCTGCTGCAAGAAAATGCCTATCGAGAGCTGATCCTGCGCCAGCGCATCAACGAAGCCGCCGTGGCCAACATGCTGGCCTGGGCAAAAGGGGCCGACCTCGACAATCTGGCCGCCAACTGGAATGTGCAGCGCCTCACCATTCAGCCAGGTGACCCGACCGCCACCCCGCCAGTGCCAGAAATCAAGGAAGATGACGCCGCTCTCAGCCTGCGCGCCCTGATGGCGTGGGATGGCCTCAGCGTGGCAGGCCCGACGGGCGCCTATGAATATTTCGCCCTCTCGGCAGATGGCAAGGTGGCCGACGCCAAAGGCTCAAGCCCCGCCCCTGCCCAGGCGCTGGTCACTATCCTCAGCACCGAGGGCAACGGTACCGCCGATGCCACCCTGATCGCCAAAGTCACCGCAGCCCTGAACGGCGAAAACGTCAGACCGGTGGCCGACCGGCTCACCGTGCAAAGTGCCGGCATCATCAACTACACCATCACCGCCCAACTGCACATCGACAGCCAGGGCGCAGAGGTCGACGTGATCCTGCAAGCGGCCAGCGACAGTCTGGCCGCTTTCATCAATCCCCGCAGCCGCATCGGGGTCGAAGTGCCCCGCTCTGCCATTGATGCCGCCCTTCATGTGCAGGGGGTGCGCAAGGTCGACCTGATCGGCTGGGCAGACATCACCCCCAGCGCCACCCAAGCCGCCTACTGCACCGGCTTCACCGTGGAGCGGGCACCATGAGTACCCTGCTACCGCCCAGCACCAGCCGTGCCGAGCGCCATCTGGCCACCACGGGGGCGCAGGCCCAACAGCTGCCGATCCCGTTGCGCACCCTCTGGTCACCCTGGACCTGTCCCGCCCACCTGCTGGCCTATCTGGCCGCCAGCTGGAGCGTCGACCGCTGGGATGACAAATGGCCAGAGGCCACCAAGCGCCAGGTGATCGCCAACAGCTACTTCGTTCACAGCCGCAAGGGCACCATCGGCGCCATTCGCCGGGTGGTCGAACCCCTCGGCTTTCTGATCCGGGTGCTCGAATGGTGGCAAGAAACCCCGAACGCCACCCCGGGCACCTTCAAGCTCGACATCGGGGTGCTCGATACCGGTATCACCGAGGCAATGTACCAAGAGCTGGAACGGCTGATCGCCGATGCCAAACCCATGACCCGCCACCTGACCGGCCTAGCCATCAGCATGGAAACCCGCGGCCCGCTCTATCTGGGGGCGGCCTGCTACCTGGGTGACGAGTTGACCGTCTACCCCTACACCCCGGAAGCCATCGAGATCAGTGGCCAGCAATGGCACGGCGGCATCACTCACACCCTCGACACCATGACCATTCAACCGCAACAGACAGGAGGTGCCAATTAATGAGCGCCATCTATTTCGCCATCCCCACCAATGCGGGACTGGCCAAAATCGCTAATGCCATAGCACTAGGCATACCGCTGAAAATTGCCGCCATGGCGGTGGGTGATGGCGGCGGCCAGGCTGTGACGCCAGATCCTGCCATGACTACCCTGCCAGGCGAGAAGCGGCGTGCCCCCCTCAACACCCTGTTTCAAGACCCGCTCAACGCCGCCCAGCTGGTCGCCGAGCAGATTATCCCAGAGGATGTTGGCGGGTGGTGGATCCGCTGCGTCGGCCTCTATGACGACACGGGCACCATGATCGCCATCGCCAACAGCCCGGATACCTACAAGCCGCTGCTCAGCAGTGGCGCAGGCCGCACCCAGGTCATCCGCCTGGTGCTGATTGTCAGCGACACCAGTGCGGTCGAGCTCAAGATTGACCCCTCAGTGGTGCTGGCCACCCGTAAATATGTCGATGATGTGATGGTCGCCCACAAGCTAAGCCGCGATCACCCGGATGCCAGCGAAACGGACAAGGGCTTTACCCGCTTGGCCACCCAGGCACAAGTCAATGAAACCATCCCGGCCAATCAGAAAGACGATGTGGTGGTGACAGTCAAAAAGCTGTGGGGATGGGTCAAACAAGCCAGTGAAACCGTGCTCGGCATGATGAAGGTGGCGACACAGGCGCAAACCGACGCAGGAACAGCAGATGATGTGGCTGTAACACCGAAAAAACTGCGCTTTGGCTTTGTCGCGCAGTTGAGCGGCATCGGGTATATCAAATTTCCGAGTTGGCTGGGGGGGCTGATAGTGCAATGGGGTAGCAGCACGGTTCCTCTCAACGGCACGCTCAATGTCACCTTGCCGATCACCTTCCCCAATGCGGGCCTGCAAGCGTGGTCTACCTATGACTACCCCGACAGCTCGACTTACCCAACGCTGGCAATCCGGATCTCCTCCAGCTCCCAAATTCAGTTGGGTGGCAAGGCGACGGCTGGCAGCAATTTTGGCCTTCGTTGGCTGGTTATTGGTTACTAGGAGGCTTCATGTACAAATACGATCCCGAATCCAAAGGGTTCTACCTGCCGGCGATTAATGGCGACAGCATTCCTCACACTGCGGTCGATCTCAGGCCGGGGGACTATGAGCGGCTGGTCAACGGCCAGAATGACCAACAAGAGATCGCCATGTTCGAAGGCTACCCTGTTCTGCAAAAACGCCCTGCCCCGCCAGCACTGCAGACGGCAGAGCTGATGCTGGCCCAGCTCACCGCCGTCGCCGCAGACGAGATTGAACGCCTCCGCCCTGCCGTGGATGGCGGCTATGCCAAGGCCGTGGATGTCGAACTATTGGCACAGTGGCAGCGCTATCGCTACGAGCTGCCGGATGTTCGCAGCCAGCCTGGATGGCCTGAGCACCCCGCGTGGCCGCCGCGCCCGGGTGATCCCTCTACCGTATAACCAGATGAGCCAGACAACACCCCGCCCAGTGCGGGGTGCTTCGTTACTGCCCGCCCCCGCCCCCTTGTCACCGCTTCGCCATTGTGTAACGGCTTTACACAATGGCAGCCGCTCGCCTGTCATCCCCTGCCCCTGCATCCTGACCCTGCTCGCATCACATGCATTACCTACGCAAAGAATGCTCCGTCCGGACAACAGGAGAACCTATGGCACTGGACCAATTTCACCACGGCGTGCGCGTCGTGGAAATCAACGAGGGCACCCGCACCATCCGCACCGTCGCCACGGCGGTGATCGGCATGGTCTGCACCAGCGCCGATGCTGATGCTGCCTACTTCCCGCTCGACAAACCCGTGCTGATTGCCAACCTGCCGGCAGCCATCGCCAAAGCAGGCAGCAACGGTAACCTCAAGAAGTCGCTGCAAACCATTTATGACACCGTCAACACCATCGTCATCGCCGTGCGCGTGGCCGATGGCGCCGACGCAGCCGAACTGACCAGCAACATCATCGGCACCATCAAGCCCGATGGCAGCTACACCGGCCTCAAGGCACTGGAACGGGCCGCCCCGGTCACCACCGTCAAGCCGCGCATCCTCTGCGTGCCGGACAACTGCACCCTGCCGGTGTCCACCGCCCTTGCTGGCATGGCCAAGAAACTGCGCGCCTTTGCCTACGTACCGACCATCGCCGAAACCGTCGAGGCTGCGCTGGCCTATCGTGAAAACTTTGCCAGCCGCGAACTGATGCTGGTGCATGCCGACTGGACGGCATGGGACGTTGCAGCGAATGCCAGCGTCAAGCTCGATGCCTGCCTCAAGGCCGCCGCCATGCGGGCCCTTATCGACAAAGAGATCGGCTGGCACAAGACCCTGTCGAACGTCGGTGTGACCGGGGTCGATGGCATGACCAAGTCCCTGTTCTGGGATCTGCAAGACCCCGACACCGAAGTCGGCCTGCTCAACGCCAACGAGATCACCGCCCTGATCCGCGCGGATGGCTTCCGCTACTGGGGCAACCGTACCTGCGCCGACGATCCTCTGTTCCAGTTCGAAAACTACACCCGCACCGCCCAGGTGCTGGCCGACACCATCGCCGACGCACACATGTGGGCCGTCGACAAGCCCATGACCCCGACCCTGGTGAAAGACATCATCGAGGGCATCAAGGCCAAGGGCCGCGAACTGGTAACCGGCGGGTACCTGCTCGGTTTTGACTGCTGGTACAACGAGGAGCTCAACGACAAAGACACCCTCAAGGCTGGCAAGCTGCGCATCGATTACAACTACACACCGGTACCGCCGCTTGAAGACCTCGGCTTCCAGCAGCGCATCACCGATTCCTACCTCATCGACTTCAGCGCCCGCGTCGCGGCTGCAGCATAAGGAGCCACCATGGCACTGCCACGCAAAATCAAACGACTGAACGTCTTCCTCAACGGCGATAACTGGGTCGGTGAAGCGGAAGACTTCACCCCGGCCAAGCTCTCACGCAAATTCGAGGCCTATCGCGGCGGCGGCATGGGCGGTGCCGTCAACATCGACATGGGGATGGATGACAGCGCCCTTGATGTCTCCTTCACCTTCGGCGGCTACGGCGACCAGCTCCTGCGCTGCATGGGTGAACCCAAGGCCGACGGCACCAGCCTGCGCTTTGCCGGTTCCGTCCAGCGCGATGACACCGGTGAAATTGTCGCCGTCGAGATCGTCTGTCGTGGCCGCTTCAAAGAGCTCGACCGGGGCACCCTCAAGGCAGGTGACAACACCCAGGCCAAGGTCAGCATGGTCAACACCTACTACAAAGAGACCGTCAACGGCCAGGTGATGCATGAGATTGACCTGATCAACATGGTCGAGATCGGCCCCGATGGCGTCGACCGCATGGCCGAGCACCGCAAAGCCATCGGCCTCTAATCCACCCAACAACCCAACGGGCGGCCAACAGCCGCCCTCACCACATCAACATCAGGAACAAGCACCATGGAAAACAAAGTCACCCAACTCGACACCCCCATCCAGCGCGTCATCCACCTCGACAGCCCCATCCCACGCGGTAACACCTCCCTCACCGAGTTGGTCATCCGACCTCCGAAGAAAGCGGGCCACCTGCGCGGGCTCAACACCATGGACATCGTGCAGATGAACGTCGACACCCTCATCAAACTGCTGCCCCGCATCACAGACCTGAGCGAGCTCGAAGTTGCAGATATGGACCCAGCTGACCTACTCAAGGCCGGGGTAGTGGTGGTCGGTTTTTTGATGGGCTCGCAGCAGGAGGCTTACCTCACTGCATAGATGACCTGATGGCCGAGATTGCCATCATCGCTCACTGGCCGCCGTCCGAGATGGCGGCCATGGAAATCAGCGAGCTGATGGGCTGGCACCAACGCCTCGTTGAGACTCACAACCGCATCAACGGGGCCGAAGAACAATGAACCCTCTCAAACTTCAAATCCTGCTCGGGGCGGTCGACAAGCTCACCGCCCCCCTCAAAGCAGTCAGCGGCCAGAGCCGCCTCACCGCCAAAGACTTGGTCGACACCAAGAAAAAAATCCGTGACCTCGAAACCCAAGCCGGTCAAATCGAAGGTTACAAAACCCTGGGAGCCCAGATTGGCGCAACCAAAGCGCAACTAAAGCAGGCCGAGGGTTCGTTCAGCGAACTGCAACGCAAAATTGCCGATACCCCTAAGCCAACCCGGCTGATGATCAACGAGTTCAACAAGGCCGAAAAAGCCCTCAACCAGCTCAAGACCAAACAGGGGGAGATGATCACCCGTCACGCTCAGATGGGGGAGGCAATGCGCAAGACCGGCATCAACACCGGTAACCTCAGTGAAAGCCAGCGCCGCCTTAAAACAGACTTGGCCGCAGCCAACACCGTGCTCGACTCTCAGCGCACCAAACTGAGCAAACTGGCAGACCAGCAAAAGCGCCTCAACCAGGTCAAAGCCAACTACCGTCAAACCCAAGAGCTGCGCGGCCAGATCGCGGGCCACGGTGCGACCGCTCTTGCCACGGGTACCGCCGTAGGCATGACAACGTTGAAACCTGTCATCGAATTCGCCAGAGCCGAAACATCAGTCGTTGACCTAAAGGTGTCCATGATGGGTAAGGGCGGCCAAGTGCGGCAGGAGTTCCAAGCCATCAGCGATCTGGCCACTAAGCTCGGCAACAAACTGCCGGGCACCACAGCCGACTTCCAGAACATGATGAGCACGCTGATCCAGCAGGGTATGAGCGCCAAATCCATCTTGGGAGGTCTGGGCGAAGCGACCGCCTATCTCGGCGTGCAGTTGAAAATGCCGTTCGACCAAGCGGCGCTGTTTGCGGCCAAGCTGCAAGACGCCACCGGCACCGCCGAGAACGACATGATGGGGCTGATGGATACAATCCAACGCTCGTTCTACCTGGGCGTCGACAGCAACAACATGCTGGGGGCTTTCAGCGCCCTGACACCAGCACTCAGTGTCCTGCGAAAAACGGGGCTGGATGCGGCTAATACCCTTGCACCGTTGATTGTCATGGCCGATCAGGCTGCCTTGAGCGGGGAGTCGGCGGGTAACGCCTATCGTAAAATCTTTCAGATGAGCATGAACCCCGACAAGATTGCCAAGGCCACAAAAGGCACCGGGCTCAAGTTGGATTTCACCAATGGCAAGGGGGAATTTGGCGGGATTGAGAAAATGTATACCCAGCTTGCCAAGCTCAAAAATCTCAACACCGTAGCCCGCCTGCGTGTGCTCAAGGGTATCTATGGTGATGATAAAGAGACGCTACAAGCCCTCGACATCATGATCACAAAGGGCATGGACGGTTACCGAGCCACCCAGAAGAAAATGGCAGACCAAGCCGCCCTGCAAGAGCGGGTCAATGCACAGCTCGGAACCCTGGGCAGCTTGTGGGATGCCGCCACAGGTACCTTCACCAACGCCATGGTCAACTTTGGTGAAGCCATCGCCCCTGAAATCAAGGCCATCACTGAATGGATCGCCGAACTGTCCGAGCGCCTCGGCAACTGGGCGAAGAAAAACCCTGAACTATCCAACACCCTGATGAAGATTGGCGCCATCGTGTCAGTCATCACCGTCACCTTTGGGGCGCTGTCGCTGGCCGTGGCCGCCGTTTTGGGCCCCATGGCCATCATGAAGCTGACGTTCGGGATCTTGGGCATCAAAGGCACTTTCCTTGGCAAAGTAATCACCCTGCTGCTGGCCCCGCTCAAGTGGCTCACCATCGGTATATTCCGGCTCGGGGTGGCAATGCTCACCACCCCGGTCGGCTGGTTCATCATGGGTATCGCAGCTATCGCCGGGGGTGCCTACCTCATCTACAAAAACTGGGACGGCATATCCAAGTGGTTCACTGAGCTTTGGGATAAATGCAAAGCCCCGGTGCTGGCATGGTGGGAACTGGTCAAAGAGCTGGCCAGCTGGACTCCCCTTGGCCTCTTCATGACCTCATGGGACAAGGTATGGGTCTTCTTCAACACCTTGCCAGATGGTGCGGCCAATAAGGGCAAAGCCATCGTGCAGGGGCTGATCGACGGCATCACCGCCAAGTGGAAGACCCTGATGGAGAAGATCAAGAACCTTACCCAGTACCTGCCTGACTGGTTCACCGGCGGCGATGTCACCATAGGCAAAGACACAAGCCAAGGCCCGAGTTATCGCACAGGTAACTACGACCAACCCGCGACGGCTGGCGGTTACCGCTATGGCACCGCCCCCCGCATCGTCGACACACCGAAGCTCAAGCCCAAGGCCAGTACCACCACAGTCAACAGTCAGCCGTTCTACCAGCTCACCATCAACGCAGCGCCGGGCATGGATGAGTCGCGGGTCGCATCCATTGCGCTGGATAAAATCAGAGAGCAGGAACGCGCCAACAAGACGCTGGGCCGTGCCAGATTCAGCGATGGGAGCTGATATGCAAGTGTTAAGTTTCACCCAAAACAAACGTAGCCCGCTGTCATGGCGGGCCCTATCCTGCCAGCCGTGTTGTGTCGCTCGTGCGGGGGAACCCACTGTTATCGGGGCGGGCTGCTTGGGATCGGCTGGGGTTAGCTGGGTTTGGCTGTTGCTCATCGCGCAAGGTTGCGCGATACTGCGCAAGCAACGGCAAAATCCGTTGCTGGGATTAGCCTCCTATCGAACTAAAGCGCACAACACGCGCCCTGCGTGTTTTTTTGTGCGGCCCAGTTGTACCCGCAATTTCTGTTATGGCGGGCTGGGCGGGAGCGCTTCGGCGCGCCGGTTTCTTTGGTTCCCGGTAAGGCTAATCCCGTTCAGTTCGCCACCAATGAAATTAGCCTTTCAAGTGGCGATACCTTTGAACCAGAGGATCACGCCATGAACACCATCACTACTTTTACCCCATCCGATATCATCAGCCTGCACCACGGCCAGCCCATGACCACCTCCCTCAAGGTGGCCGAAGTCTTTGGCAAGCTCCATCGTAATGTTCTGCGCAAGCTGGAAGCGCTGGAGTGCTCGTCGGAATTCACTGCGCTCAATTTTGAGCGCAGTGAATACACCGATGCGACTGGACGCAAATTGAGCATGTGGAACATGACCAAAGACGGCTTTATCTTTCTGGTCATGGGCTTCACCGGCAAACAGGCCGCCGCCATCAAAGAGGCGTACATCAGCGCCTTCAACTGGATGGCCGCCCAGCTCGCCGCCCGCACCAGCCCAGACTACGCCAGCCCCCTCGCCACCATCGACAACTACACCAGCATGTTGCGCAAGGCAGACCGTGACAACGTGCTGCTCGAACGCCAGCTCGAAGATCGCCTCTTCCTGCTGATGGAAGAGATGAACCGCCTGCGCGACGACATGCGCACCATCCACCGTAACCACACCATCGCCCGCGATCTGGCTGACCACATCGGCATCACCGCCCGCTTCGCGCTACCAAGAAGGAGCTGACACCATGATGATGACCCTGGGCTGGTTTGTGTTTATGCGCTCGACCGTCGCCCCCCAATCCCAGCAAGATGAATGGGCATGGCGCCACCCGGGCAATAACCGGGTCGGCGCTCGCCCGGCTTATCAGTTCCTCGGCCCCGATGATGAAATCAGCACCCTGAGCGGGGTGCTGCTGCCCGAGGTGACCGGCGGCCCCGTCTCCCTCGACATGCTGCGCCAGATGGGCGACAGCGGCGAAGCCTTCCCTCTGATCCAAGGCGATGGCGTGATGCGAGGATCCTTCGTGATAGAGGGCATCAGCACCACCCGCAGCGAGTTTTTCGACGATGGCGCAGCCCGCAAAATTGAATTCACCATCAAGCTCAAGCGGGTCGATAGCAACGACAGCTCCCTCGGCAACACCCTGCTGGGCCGCACCGCGGGCAACCTGCTCGGCCGCTTGGGGGTGGGCAAACTCATGGGTAGCATCGGCGGCAAGCTGGGGGGGATCCTCTGATGGGGGCGCTTGACCAGTTTGGCAGCCGCCTGGCCGAGAATCTCGGCATCACCAACTCGCTCGATACCCTGCGCCAAGGGCATCCAGTGCCGGCCTACCAGGTGCTGGTCGATGGCAAAGACATTTCGGCCGCCATCCGCCCGCGCCTGATGTCGATGACCATCACCGACAACCGGGGTTTCACCGCCGACACCATCGAGATCACCCTCGATGACAGCGACGGCCAGCTCGACATGCCGCGCCGGGGGGCGACCCTGCGCTGCCTCATCGGCTGGCAAGGCAGCGCCCTGGTCGACAAGGGCACCTACAAGATTGACGAAGTGGAGCACGCCGGCGCCCCAGATGTGCTCACCATCCGGGGCAAATCGGCTGACTTGCGCGGCGGCATGAACAAGCTGCGCGAGCGCAGCTGGCACCAATCCACCGTCGACAGCATTGTTGAGCAGGTGGCAGCCACCTACCAGCTCACCCCCTGCGTGGGTGACTCGCTCAAAGGCCAACTGGTCGACCACATCGACCAAGCCAACGAAAGCGATCTGGCCTTCCTCACCCGTCTGGCTGGCCAGTGCGATGCCATCACCACCGTCAAATCTGGCCGCCTGATGTTCATCAAGGCAGGCCAGGGCACCACCGCAAAGGGCCAGCCGCTGCCAGCCATCACCATCACCCGCCAAGATGGCGATCAGCACCGCTTCTCAGTGGCAGACCGCGACGCCTACACTGGCGTGACGGCCTACTGGCAAGACAACAAGGCCGCAGAGAAAAAGAAAGTCGAGGTGAAGCGCAAGAGAAAGACCAAACCGAAACCGGAGCGGCCATTGCCGCCGGGCGTCGTGGTCAACAAGAAAGAGAACGAGTTGCTGGTCGGCAGCAGCGAGAACGTCAAGGAGCTGCGCCACGTCTACGCCAACCAGACCAACGCCATGCGGGCGGCCAGAGCTGAATGGGAAAAGCTGCAGCGCGGGGTGGCCGAGTTCGACATCACTCTGGCCAGGGGCCGGCCAGAGCTCTACCCGGAACAACCCACCACCGTCAGGGGGTTCAAGCCCCAGATAGACGAGGCCGACTGGCTGCTAACCCAGGTGGTGCACGACCTCACCAACCAGGGCTACACCAACAGCCTCCAGCTCGAAGTGAAACTCGACGAGCTACCGGAATAAAAATGGCGGCAGGTTAAACACCTTGCCGCCATTCTCGATCATCAATTTGCCTGCCGCCACTTTGCCGCCACAAAGCGACCAGCTTCAACACGGCCATATACTATCTGTTTGTTTTTAAACAATAAAAAATACCAGTCAAGATAAGCGCCAAAGAGCATAAAACTTTTTCGGCATACTATCGATCTCAACGAGTTATAAAAACAATCACTTAAGACTTTAAACCCCGTGCAGACACACGTGATTTCGTTAATGCTGACGGCCCTTTTCCCCAAATTCGGCTTGCACCGCAGCCGCCTCGGGAGAAGACCCTCGGCAGCGAAAACAGATGCAATGGAAGCAGGATGGGCAGAGCTCGCGGTCATGTCACAGAGGGGGCAGGACCGCAGACAGGCTGTTGGGCGGGCATGATACCATCGTTTGCGGATAAATTGACTGGCAAACGTATGCGAAATGCAGGAAAAAATCGAAGCAAGTCCGGCTGAATCCCTCTTTTTCCTCTCCCCGGCGGGGTTTGCCGCTCGGCAGATAAAAAAATAGCAGGGGGAGGATGGATTCCTCACTCACCTGCTTTTTTCGATACGCCTGTCGTCAGCCTGGCTGACGGCCCGCATTAACGGCGGTTGGCGTAGGGGTTCGGGTAGCTGAAGCCCTGGGTATAAAGAGACTGGGCGAACCAATAGGTTGAATTGCTGCCTGACATAATAAACTCCTGATTGCTTAACAAGTTACGTACCTTTATGCGGGTTCAGATCCTTGAACGGACACTCGGTTCCATGGAGGCGCACTTGCTTTGCTTCGGTTCCCTGGAGGCATTCATCGTCATCCTGACGGGTGGCGAACCACGGTCGTTAATTTACCAGTCGGCGCCATAAACTCAATATTTTTGTGACGTGAATCACAAAAATCTTTTGTGCTGGCTCATTTTGCCCCAACCGGAGCAGTTCGCTGCCAATCCCCCGCCTGACAGCACAAGCTGCCCGCAATTTGCGCTGATCGCTCACATTTTTGTGTGATTGACTGTATTATCGTTATCCTCTTCCTCGCCCCGCTGCCGGGGCTCTGTCATTTTCCGTGCTGGTAAGGAGTCCCGACGTGGCACAGCTTAGCTCTCTCTCTCCCAAACTGATTTGGCACTTCTTCGAACAGATCTGCTCCATCCCCCACCCCTCCAAGCACGAAGCCCAGCTGAGCGCCTGGATCATGCAGTGGGCCGAAGGGGAAGGGCTGGCGGTCAAGCAAGATGCCGTCGGCAACATCATCATCAAGAAACCGGCCACGCCGGGGATGGAAAACCGCAAGGCGGTGGTGCTGCAGGCCCACATCGACATGGTGCCCCAGGCCAACGCCGACACCCAGCACGACTTCACCAAGGATCCCATCGATGCCTACATCGACGGAGAATGGGTCACCGCCCGCGGCACCACCCTGGGTGCCGACAACGGCATGGGCATGGCCGGCTGCCTGGCCGTGCTGGCCGACAAGAGCATCAAGCACGGTCCGCTGGAAGTGCTGCTGACCACCGACGAAGAGACCGGCATGACCGGCGCCTTCGGTCTGGAAGCGGGCTGGCTGGAGGGCGAGATCCTGCTCAACACCGACTCCGAAGAGGATGGCGAGGTATACATGGGCTGCGCCGGCGGGGTGGATGCCAATATCCGCTTCCCGCTGGAGCAGGTTGCCGCCACTGAAGGTGAAGGTTTCGAGCTGCAGGTCAAAGGCCTGCGCGGCGGCCACTCCGGGGTCGACATCCATCGCGGCCGCGGCAACGCCAACAAGTTGCTGGTGCGTCTGCTCAAGGCCGCCGAGCCGCTGGGCCTGCGTCTGGCCGAGATCCACGGCGGCACCCTGCGCAACGCCATCCCGCGCGAGGCCCGTGCCAAGCTGCTGGTACCCGCCGCCAGCGTCAATGAATTCAAGGCCCTGGTCGACCGTTACACCGGCATCTACCAGAGCGAGCTGGCTGCCACCGAAGCCAACCTGACCGTGCTGCTCACCGCCCAGGAGAAACCGGCCCAACTGATGAGCGAGTCCCTGCAGACCCGCCTGCTGGACTCCCTGATGGCCTGCCCGAACGGGGTGATCCGCATGAGCGATGCCATCCCGGGCGTGACCGAGACCTCCACCAACCTGGGCGTCATCAAGACCCAGGATGGCGAAGTGTATGTACAGTGCCTGATCCGCTCCCTGATCGACTCCGGTCGCGAGAGCGTCGAGCAGATGACCCGCTCCCTGTTCAATCTGGCTGGCGCCAGCTGCGAGTTTACCGGCGCCTACCCGGGCTGGGCACCGAACGTGGACTCCCCGGTGATGGCGCTGGTACGGAGCAGCTACCAGACCCTGTTCGGCGAGATGCCGAACGTCATGGTGATCCACGCCGGCCTCGAGTGCGGTCTGTTCAAGAGCGCCTACCCGGAGTGGGACATGGTCTCCTTCGGCCCGACCATCCGCGGCGCCCATGCGCCGGGCGAGAAGGTGCACATCCCGGCGGTCGAGCGCTTCTGGCAACTGCTGGTCCACGTGCTGGAACAGATCCCGGCCAAATAAGCCCGCAGATCAGGGCCGACCGGCCACACCACATACCCCGCCAGGTGCGGGGTATTTTTTTGCCTGCGCCCGCCCTTGGCGTGCTTCCCCTCGAAACCGCCAGACAGCTCTGCTGCTCTGCCATGCCCCATCACCCACTCACCCAGGCCTGTCAGCCAGGCCATCAGCACCGCAACCTGAGTGCCTGCTGAAACCGTCTCCATAAACAGCGCTGGATTTGAAAACCCTTTCCATGATTTATGTAAATTTACAACACAAAAAGTTGATCCAGCTCACAGAAGGCCATAGGATCAAAGCGTGACCCAGGTCACAGATAACAAGTCAACGACAGAGCGATGAGGTGAATATATGTTTGAGAATCTGGCAGTACTGTTCCACCTGAAGGGTGTAACCAGCAAGAAAGGCGTGGCAGAGAAAGATACCTATGCACCGTCAACCCGCAACTACTACTTCCGTTATGGCGCCTGATACCAGCAGCGGCCAATTTCGTGAAAGAGTTACCGGGCATTTAAGTAGTAAAATTACAAACAACAGCAATCCACACAGCAGCTATCCCCTCTCGGGGGCGCTGTCCTGCCCTGGCCAGATTTTCCACGGCCAAACCTGAACTCCAACCATGAAGATGGGGCCCGCAGGCCCCATTTTTTATTCGTTGTTTCCCGTGCCATCTTGCTGCGATGCGGGCACCGGCATCATACCGCCTTTCCCAGAGGGATCGCCTCGGCCAGCGGCAACGGCGTGTGGCAGGCCACCTGGTGACCGGCCCCGTCGCACGACTGCAGACTCGGCGACTGGGTGCGGCACAGCTCGCCGGCATAGGGGCAACGCTGATGAAAGTGGCAGCCGCTCGGCGGCGAGATGGGGGATGGCACATCACCGGTCAGCAGGATGCGCTGGCTGCGCCGACACATCCAGCGCCGACACTGCCTCGTCACAGACCAGCAGCTTGGGCTTGAGGGCAATGGCCCGGGCGATGCCGATGCGCTGGCGCTGGCCGCCCGAAAACTCATGGGGATAGCGATCCACCGCGCTGCCTGGCAGCCCCACCTTCTCCAGCAGCTCCTGCACCCAGACCCGCCGCTGTTCGGCGTTGCCCTTGCCGTGGATAACGAAGGGTTCCTCCAGGATCTGCCCCACCGTGTGGCGGCTGTTGAGGGATTCTGCAGGATCCTGAAACACGATCTGCATCTCCTGGCGCAGGGAGCGCATCTCCTTGGGCGAGAGGTGGGTGATGTCACGTCCCTCGAAGGTGATGGTGCCGGCGGTCGGTTCGAACAGCTTGAGCAGGGGGCGCCCCAGGGTCGACTTGCCGCAGCCGGACTCGCCCACCAACCCCAGCGTCTCCCCCTGCTTTAGATCGAAGCTGATGCCGTCCACCGCGTAGACGTGGTACTTCTTGCGCAACAAGCCGCCGCCCAGCTGGAAGTGCTGCTTCACGTCGCGCACCGATAAAAGCGTCTTCATACGGCTAGCTCCCTCCAGTGCTGGCAGGCCACCCCGTGCCGCTCGGCGAGCTGCTCGGTGGCCGGAATGGCCCTCACGCAGATCTCGGTGGCATGGGGACAACGGTTGGAGAAACGGCACCCGGCGGGCATCTCATGCAGGGCGGGCACCTGCCCCTTGATGGTCTTGAGCAGGCTCTTGGGCTCATCCTCGAGCCGCGGGATCGAGCTCATCAGACCATGAGTATAGGGATGGCGCGGGTGGTCAAACAGCTCGAACACGTCGGCCTGCTCCACCGCCCGGCCCGCATACATCACCACCACCTCGTCGCACAGCTCCGCAACCACCCCGAGATCGTGGGTGATGAAGATGATGGCCATGCCGGTCTGGGCCTGCAGCTCCTTCATCAACTCCAGGATCTGGGCCTGGATGGTCACATCCAGCGCCGTGGTCGGCTCGTCACAGATAAGCAGCGCCGGCTCGCAAGCGAGCGCCATGGCGATCATCACCCGCTGGCGCATGCCGCCGGAGAGGTTGTGGGGATAGACGGCAAAGCGCTGGGCAGGCTCGGGGATCCCCACCTTCTGCAACATGACGATGGCCGCCTCCCTGCGCTGGGCCTTGTTGTAGTCGGGACGGTGGAGGCGGAACACCTCCATCAGCTGATCGCCGACCGTCTGCACCGGGTTGAGTGCCGTCATCGGTTCCTGAAAGATCATCGAGATGCGGTTGCCGCGCACCTTGTACATCTGATCCGGTGACAGCGCGAGCAGATCCTCCCCCTGAAAACGGATGGAGCCCGCCACCACCTGACCATGGGGCTTGGGCAGCAGCCCCATGATGGCGAGCGAGGTGACGCTCTTGCCGCAGCCGGACTCGCCGACCACCCCCAGGGTCTGGCCGGGGGCAACCTGGAAGCTGACCCCGTCGAGCACCTTGATCTTGCCGTCGTCGACGGCAAATTCCACCTCGAGATCGCGCACCTCAAGAATCGGGGCCTTGCTCTGGCCATCATCCACGCCGAGCTGCCTCCCATGATCCCGGGCGCCCGGGTGGGGAGCCTGTGTGTTGGGCATGACTGCTGCTCCCTTCTGCGCCATATCAGTGACGTGCATAGGTCTTGTCGAGCAGGTTGATGGGCGCCAGCGCCTCCCCTGCCTCCTTGGCTTTCAGGGTCTCTTCCTTCACCTTGGGATCGAGCCAGAGCAGGCCGCCACTGCTGTGGGGGTAGCCATCCATGGGCCAGTAGAGCAGATCCGGCGTGTTCTTGGTGGCGGGCACCTCGGGCAGCATCACGTAACGCCAGCTGCTGGCTCGCACGTAGTTGAGCTGCACCCCGGGCACAAAGATGGCCAAGTCATAGATGCGCTGCTGGATCTGGCGAGAGAGCTCGGCCCGCTTGGCCATGTCGAACTCGACGTTGTAAGCGTCGATCAGCGCGTCTAGCTGTTTGTCGGCCACGTTGAACAGGTTGTTGGTCTGCGGCTTGTTGGCGTTGGCCGAGTGGAACGACTCCCAATACTGCGGATAGAGACCGCCGCCGGCCCAGCCCATCCAGGCCGCCTCGTGTTTCTTCTCCAGCATCGCCTTGAAGCCGGTGGCGCCGTCCACCAGATTGAGCTCCAGATCCAGCCCCGCCTTCTTGGCCTCTTCCTTGAGCACGGTCAATCGCTTGGAGTGCTCCTGGCTGGTGTAGGTGAGCGCCAGGGTCAGTCGCTCCCCCTTGTCGTTCTGCAGGATGCCGTCCGGCCCCGGCTTGCTGTAGCCGCCCTTGGCAAAGTAGTCACGTGCCTTGGCGATGTCGTAGGCCCGCTCCGGCAGCTGCATGTCGGTGAACTCACCAAAGCCCGAGCCGAAGGTGGTGGCTCTGTCGTAGTCGCCACGCAGCACTGTTTTAATCATCTTGTCGATGTTGAGGGCATGCTGGATGCCGAGCCGCACATTGAGGTCAGCCAGCTTGGGAGTGGCCACATTGAGGTGAACCCCCTGCCCGCCCTGCTTGGTGTCGGTCATGGCCATCACCTTTTGCACGTATCCCTTTTTGTACTCGGGGGTGACCGCTTTTTCATGCCACCAGTTGGGCAGGATCATCTCGAAGGTATCCAGCTCCCCCTTCAAGAAGTGACGGAAGGCGATGTTGTGATCGCGGATCACCTGCACCTTGATGGTGTCGAGGTTGAACCTGTGCTGGTTGTAGCGATCGTCCTTTGCCCACCACTCCTTCTGCTTGCTGAAAGTGATGGACTTGCCCTTCTTCACGTCGGTCATCACGTAAGGGCCTGTGGTGGGCACCACGGCCCAGTTGTACTGCTTCACCCAGTTGGGGGTGAGCTTGTAGTAGTGCTTGGGCTGGGGCCACAACTCGGTGGTGTTGAGCAGATCCAGCTTGGCCTTGCGGGTGCCCGCCTTGACCAGGATGGTGTGGTCATCAACCTTCTCCACCGCCACCACTTCGGTGGTGTAGTAGTTGTTGAACCAGGGCCCCTTGATGTCTTTGGAGCGCATCATCTCGTAGCCAAAGGTGTAGTCATCGGCGACCACCGGCTTGCCGTCGGACCACTTGGCACGCGGATCCAGCTTGAAGTAGACGGTCTGGTTGTCCGGCGCGATGGCCCAGTGGGTCGCGAGCGACGGAATGGGGTTGCCGGTGTTGGGATGGAAGCTGATGAGCCTCAGCTGGTTGTCCTGGATAAAGGAGCGGAACGCGCCGTTGGAATCCGGCCCCACGGTGCGAAACGTCAGCGGAAAGCTGTCTACAAACATGGTGATGCTGCCACCGGGCAGCGCCTTGGGCGAGGCGAACACGGGGTCGGTGTCGTTGGTTTCCCACTTGAGATCCGCAGGCAGGCTGGCCGCCCACACCCAGGTCCCGTTCACCAACAAGAATAGAGCACCTATCCATTTGATTTTATTGTTCATGTTTGACTTCCTGGTCATACCCCTGCACTGGGGGTTTAGCAATTTAAGGGTGAGCAACCCGGCGCCTTGAGTGCGCCACAGGTCACTGATAACGGGTAAATTTGCGCGGGTCGAACGCCTCGCGGATCGCCTCGCCGATGAAGGAGACCATGATCAGCACCAGACTCACCGCCGCCACCACCGAGCTCACGATCCAGATGGCGTCGAGGTTGTTGATCCCCTGGGAGAGCAGCTCCCCCCAGCTCGGGGTGGGCGGGGCCAGGCCGAAGCCCAGGTAATCCAGCGCCGTCAGGGTGGAGATGTTGCCCACCACGGCAAACGGCGCCAGGGTGACGATCATCATCAGGGTGTTGGGCAGAATGTGGTTGAAGATGATCCGCCCGGTGCCGGCCCCCTGGGCCCGCGCCGCCATCACATAGTCCCGCGCCCGCTCCTTGTAGGTGAGGGTGCGCATGTACCAGGTGATGCCCATCCAGCCGAACAGCACGTTGATGGCTACGAACAGGCCGAAGTTGGGCTTGGCCAGCGACACCAGGATCATGATGACGTAGAGAAACGGCACCTGGGACCAGATCTCGATGAAGCGCTGCAGCACCAGGTCAAAGCGTCCGCCGAGAAAGCCCATCATGCAGCCGATGGTGACGCCGATGGCGTAGCTGGCCACCAGCGCGATGAAGGCAAAGCCGATGGCGATGCGAAAGCCGTAGACCAGCCGCGCCAGCACGTCGCGGCCGCTGGTGTCGGTGCCGAGCAGGTGGCGTTCGGCCAGGCTGGGCGCATAGGGTGGGTAGGCGTCCTGCTTGAAGTCCTGCTCATAGGGATTCCAGGGCACAGGTGGCAGCAACACCCAGTCCCCCTTGCCCTCTGCGGCGAATTTGTCTTTGAGCTGGCGGTAGTTGGTCTCGTACTCGTAATCGAGCCCGAACTGCTGACCCGGGATCACGTCGCCATAGGTTGGGAAATAGAGCTCCCCCTGATAGCTCACCATCAGTGCCCGGCTGTTGACCAAGAGCTCCGCCAGCAGGGAGAGCAGCACTAGGGTGGTGAAGATGATAAAGGAGTAGTAGCCGCGTTTTATCGATTTGAAACGCTTGAGTTTTTTCAGCGTTACCGGATTCAGGTTCATGTTCACTCTCCAAACCGCACGCGGGGATCGACAAGGGCGACACAGATGTCGGAGACAATGTTGCCCACCAGCATCAGCATGGAGGTGATGGCCAGAATGCCCATCACTGTGGGGTAGTCCCGTTCCACGATGGCCTCGTAGCCAAGCAGGCCGATGCCGTCGATGTTGAAGATGGTCTCGATGAGAAAGGAGCCGCCGAAGAAGACGGTGAGCACAGATCCCAGGTGGCTCGCGATGGGGATCAGGCTGTTGCGCATGGCGTGATCGGTCACCGCCTTGCGAAACGGCAGTCCCTTGGCCACGGCGGTGCGCACGTAATCCGCCGACAGATTCTCCATCAGGCTGTTTTTCATGGTCATGGTGAGGATGGCGAAATCCCCGATGGCGTAGGCGATGAGCGGCAGCAGTGCATGGGCGAAGAGGGTGCGGATCTGATCCCAGCTGTTATCCATCCCGTCAAACTCGTCCCCCGGGAAGCCCCCCATGGGCAGCCACTCCAGATGAAACGCGAAGACGGTGATGAGGAAGATGCCCACCACGTAGGCGGGCAACGCATAGGCCATGTAGATAAGCATGGAGCTGACTGAATCGAAGCGGGTGTTGTGTCTGAGCGCCTTGGCCACCCCGAGCGGGATGGAGACGGCGTAGCTCAGCAGAAAGGTGGCCAGCCCGAAGAAGGCGGTCACCGGCAACCTGTCCTTGATAAGATCCCACACCGGCTCGTAATAGCGAGTCGACTCGCCGAGATCCAGCACCGCCAGCTTCTGCAGCCACTCCCAATAGGCGACCAGCATGGGCTTGTCGAGGCCGTAGAACGCCTTGAGCTCCTCGATCTGCTCGTCGGAGAGCGCCTGCGCCCCCTTGCTGCCGCTGGAGCGACCGGACTCATTCTGGGAAACCTGGGCCTGCAGCAACATGCGTTCGACCGGACCGCCCGGCACGAAACGGGTGATGGTGAAGACGAGCAGGGTGATACCGAGAAACGTCGGGATGATCAAAAGCATCCGACGTAGGAAATACGACAGCATGGTGGAACCTCGTCCTTGTTGTTCTTTTATGGCCAGTCACATCCGGTGACGGACCCGTCCTTCCTGGCATTACTCACTGAATAGCCGATGATTGACAGACTATCCGCTCGGTCACTGTAAAAGCTCTGCAACAAAAATCAAGTAGAACTAAGGGTGCATTCTGGTCCCGGCTTGCGCAGTGGAATTTATCGTGAGTTTTTTCTGAAATTCGCAACTTCAAGATAAAAAACTACAAGATGAACGACTTAAATAACGTTTAATAATTCAACCTGATTACCCATGACCCTCAGCCAGCTTCAAGAGCCGATATGGCATCGGAGGGCTTGCCACGACTGCATGCCCCAATTCAACCAACATGCTTTTGAGGTCAAAACGATGATTAAACCGGAAGCAGTATTCAGCAAGATGTCTCGGTAAATGCTTCGCTCCGAGCGTATGGCAACTGCCCCGCAGCGAGTTCTTCACATTCCCTATCATCGTGTTTACCCAGTTGAATGCCGGATGATCCAGCAAGTCAAGGTTGCCCCCGGTGACAACACCCAGGTGCTCACAATTGGCCTCCTTCACCGCCCTGAAACAGGCCAATCCATCGGATATCACCGCGCTACCACTGGCAACATGCCGTTTTGCCCAATCAGCAATGGACTTGGTTTTGAAACCATCGACCACCGTCATCCGCATCTTGATTGGATGCCCTTCCTTGTTCAGGGCCACTGCTGCCACAAATGGCGTCTTGCCTGCCGCGCCCCGACCCCGTTTGCCACCACGGTGCTCGCCACCCCAGTAGACATCATCGAGCTGAATGATGCCGCTGATGGGCTGCTTGTCATCGGACTCTTTCATGGCTTGCAGCAGCTTGTGCTTGAGCATCCAGGCGGTGTCATATTTGACGCCCAACTGGCGCTTTAGCTCCATCGCTGACAAACCTGTTTTGGTTTGTGACAACAGGTGCATCGCCAGAAACCACTTGGTCAGCGGGAGCTTGGTGTTTGCGAAAATAGTGTTCCCAGTCAATGACATCTGGTGATGGCAGTGATTGCATTGCAGCACGCGTGGCCGACTTTTCAGGTGACAACAGGTCTTGTTGGCACATTCAGGGCAGACAAAGCCGTGAGGAAAACGCCAAGTGAACAACGCGTTTTCGCACTGAGCTTCAGTGCCATAGTCCTTGAGAAGCTCAAACAGGCTGTAGCCTTTCTGGAATTGGACTTTGCTTTTGGCCATGATCTCGCTCCTCGATAACTGTGCATAAGATCAGTATAGTTCGGGGTGACTGCTAATCATGGGTAATCAGG
>NZ_NEVB01000186.1:0-34387 GCF_002259925.1 Aeromonas sp. A35_P
GGCCAATTGTGAGCACCTGGGTGTTGTCACCGGGGGCAACCTTGACTTGCTGGATCATCCGGCATTCAACTGGGTAAACACGATGATAGGGAATGTGAAGAACTCGCTGCGGGGCAGTTGCCATACGCTCGGAGCGAAGCATTTACCGAGACATCTTGCTGAATACTGCTTCCGGTTTAATCATCGTTTTGACCTCAAAAGCATGTTGGTTGAATTGGGGCATGCAGTCGTGGCAAGCCCTCCGATGCCATATCGGCTCTTGAAGCTGGCTGAGGGTCATGGGTAATCAGGAAATAGAACAAGGGAGGCTCAGGCCTCCCTTGTCATTTCTACATACCCGAACAATAGCTGCATTAATTCAAAGCTGTTCACGACCTGTCGCGAGAAAGCGTCAGCAAGGTGAAGAGCAGCACAGGAACCGGAGCGTATGGACATACGTGAGGATTCCGAGCAGCACATGAGCCTTGATCACGGTTTCGCAGCAAGATCGTGGACTGGTTTACACCGGATTGTCGATATCGATAAAGGTCACATCCAGCCCGTGCACCGTCGCCAACCACTCCCCAAGCGCCTTGACGCCGTAGCGCTCGGTGGCGTGGTGGCCGGCGGCGTAGAAGTGCATGCCCATCTCGCGGGCGGTGTGGATGGTCTGCTCGGAAGCTTCGCCAGAGATGAAGGCATCGATGCCCTGCTCCGCCGCCAGATTGATGTAGCTCTGACCGCCACCGGTGCACCAGGCCACCGAGCGGATAAGCTCGGGGCCGCTGTCGCCACAATGGAGCGGTTCACGGCCGAGCCGATCGGCAATCAGCTTGGCAAAATCGCTGCCGCTCATGGGCTCTTCCAGCTTGCCCACCATGGCGACGCTCTTGCTGTTCCAGGGCTCGAGGCCACGGCGCACCTTGATACCCAGCAACTGGGCCAGCTGGGCGTTGTTGCCCACCTCGGGGTGCACGTCCAGCGGCAGGTGATAGGCAAACAGGTTGATGTCATGGGTCAGCAGGGTCTTGATGCGGCGCTGTTTCATGCCGGTGATCTGGGCCGGCTCGCCACTCCAGAAGTAGCCGTGATGGACCAGGATGGCGTCAGCATCGGCAGCCACGGCCGCGTCGATCAGGGCCTGGCTGGCTGTCACGCCGGTCACCACCTTGCGAATGCGCTCACGCCCCTCCACCTGCAGGCCATTGGGGCAGTAATCCTTGATGGCGTGGGGTTCGAGCAGATGGTTGAGTACGCTTTCCAGTTTTCGATGAGAGATCATAGGGGTCCCTTATAAAGGCGCCGACCCCTGTGCTGCGATACAGACAGGAATCGGGCTCATAACGCCGAGGCCCCATGATAATCGAGGCGGGCCGGCAAGACCATTATGCCTCCGCACTGCGGCCCATGGTCGGGACCGGAATGGCCTCAGGCCGGCAGGTCGATCCCCGCCTCGCGCATCTGGGCCAGCTTGTAGCGCAGGGTACGCGGGCTGATGCCGAGCCGGTCGGCCACCGCCTTGCGGCTGCCGTTGCAATCCTGCAGGGTGTCGAGAATGATCTGGTGCTCCTGCTGCTTGAGCTCGCTGCCCAGGTGTTCGCTGCCGCTGCTGCGCTCGTTGCCGACCAGGCGGATCTCCTCTTCCTCCACCTCTTCCAGAATGAGGTGCTCGCAGCCGATGAGGCCATCCGGGCTCAGAATGAGGGCGCGCTGCACCACGTTGTCGAGCTCGCGCACGTTGCCGGGCCAGGGGTGAGCCAGCAGCCGCTCGCGTGCGGGTTCTGTGAGCTGCGGCGTCGGCAATCCCTGCTGACCGGCATGCAGTGCCAGCAGGTGCTCCGCCAGCGGCAGTATGTCGCCGGGACGCTCCCACAGCGCCGTCCAGCGCAGCGGGAAGACATTGAGGCGATAGTAGAGATCCTCGCGAAACAGGCCGTCTTGCACCGCTTTTTTCAGATCCCGGTTGCTGGTGGCGATGACCCGCACGTCGAGCGGGATCAGCTTGCGGCTGCCGAGCCGCTCCACCTCTTTCTCCTGGAGCACCCGCAGCAGCTTGGCCTGCAACCCCAGATCCATCTCGGTGATCTCGTCGAGCAGCAGGGTCCCCCCCTGGGCCTGTTCGAACTTGCCGGGGCAGCCCTGCACCGCGCCGGTAAAGGCCCCCTTCTCGTAGCCGAACAGGGTGGCCTCCAGCATGTTTTCCGGAATGGCGGCGCAGTTGATGGCGACGAATGTCTGTTCGGCGCGGCTGGAGTTGTCGTGGATGTAGCGGGCCAGCACCTCTTTGCCGGTCCCGCTCGGGCCGGTCACCATCACGGTGGCCTCGCTTCTGGCCACCCGGGTCGCCAGCTGGAACAGCTCGGCAGTCTTGGGATCGCCATAGACCACGGCCCGCTTCTCCACCTTCTGGGCCGGCACATAGCGACTGACCTGATTGAGCAGCACCTCGGGGGAGAAGGGCTTGGCCAGGTAATCGATGGCCCCTTCGCGCATGGCCCGCACCGCACCGTCGATGTTGGCGTAGGCGGTCATCAACAGCACCGGCACCTGGGGATATTGCTGGCGGATATTGGCCAGCAGGGTCAGGCCGTCCATCCCCCCCATCTGGATATCCGAGATCACCATGTCGAAACTCTGGCGCGACAGGGCCAGCAGAGCCCGCTCACCGCTGTCCACCTCGCGGCACTCATAGCCGCCGAGCAACAGGGTATCCATCAGCGCTTCGCGCAGGCCATTGTCATCTTCCACTACCAGGATCCGGGCCTGAGTCATGCTACACCTCCCACCACAGCCAGCCTGGCCGCATTGATATTGATCCCTGCCGGATGGCGCTGACGCTCAACATGGCTCATGCGACACCTCCGAGCGGCACCGCCTGCTGATGCAGGGGGAACGACAGGGTAAAACAGGTGCCCTCACCGGGGACCGAGGCCACGCTGACCTCCCCCTGATGGGCACGGACGACGGATTGCACCACCGCCAGCCCAAGGCCGGTGCCCTGGGAGCGGGTGGTAAAGAAGGGTTCGAAGATCTGGCTCAGCAGGTGAGCGGGCATCCCCTTGCCGTTGTCGAGAATGCGCAGCTCCACCCGGGCGCCGCTGCGCACTGCGCTCACCAGCAAGGAGGTTGCCCCCGCCTGCTGGGCGTTGGCGATAAGGTTGTTGACGGCCCCCGCCAGCGCGCTGCTATTGGCCAGCAGGCAGAGATCAGGCTCCGGCGCCTCCATGTGCAGCTCGCAGCCCTGCTGGGCGCAGAAGGCTTCGGCCCCCGCCTGCACCTCGGCCAGCAGTCCCTGTACCGACGTCGGGGTCACCACCTGGTTGTCGCCGTTGCGGGCAAACAGCAGGATGTCGTTGATCTGCTTCTCGAGATCCTGCAAGCGTGCCATCAGCTTTTGCTGGAACTGGCTGCGGGATTCGGGCTTGAGGGTGCGGTTGGCCAGGTTGGCGGCATAGAGCATGGCGGCGGAGAGCGGCGTGCGGATCTGGTGGGCCAGCGAGGCAGCCATGTTGCCAAGGGCTGACAACCGCTTCATGTGGTTGATGCGATCTTGCAGCTGGCGGGTTTCGGTCAGATCGTTGATGAACACCAGCTGGCCCGGCTGATCCGGCAGCGGCTGGGTCGAGAGCTGCACCCGGCGCCCATCGCGCAGGGAGATCTCATGGCCGTCATCCTCGCGGGGCTGAAAGCAGCGGTCGATGATCTGGCGCCAGGCCTGCCCTTCCAGCGGCTCCCCCAGCAGCGCCTTGGCAGCCGGATTGGCGCGGGTGATCCGGCCCTCGCCGTCGAGCAGCAAGACACCGGTGGGCAGCGCCGTGAAGATAGCGTAAAGCTGGCTCACCTCGTGAGACTGGAGCGGGGTTTCTTGCGGCTGGGCTGTCATAAAGCTGACCTCAAACTGGCGACTGAGTCAGCTTATTCAATTTCCATGCCACTAAATATTATATATAAAATCAAAGCCTTGAAGCTTGGCGTCAAGGCTTTGATCCTTATGCTTCCTTGCTCATTCCGTATTTTTTCATCTTCTCCACCAGGGTGGTACGGCGCATGCCGAGCAAGTCGGCGGCGCGGGCCACCACCCCGTCCTGGGACTCCAGCGCCTGGCGGATCAGCTCCACTTCGAGGTCAGCCAGCATCTCCTTGAGGTTGACCCCCTCCTCCGGCAGCTGCATGGCGCGGGCGTGGCTGGCGGGCAGATCCAGCTCGGGCGGATCCTGGAACACCGCGGCCAGCGCATCGCGCTCGTCCATCTCGGTCAACCGCTCATCCCGCGGCTCGCAGGGCAGCAGCCGATAGCGGCTCTCGGCAGGTCGGCCACATCGACGATCTGCTGCGGGTAGAGGATGAGCAGCCGCTCCAGCAGGTTGGAGAGCTCGCGTACGTTGCCCGGCCAGGGGTACTGCATCAGGGACTCCATGGCGCGCTGGGTCAGGCGGATCATCCCCTGGTGCAGCTCGGCATGGCGATTGAGCAGCTCCTGCAGCAGCAGCGGGATGTCGTCGGCCCGATCCCGCAGCGGCGGGGTCTCGATGGGGAAGACGTTGAGGCGATAGTAGAGATCTTCACGAAAGACCTGGGTGCGGATCATCGCCTCCAGATCCCGGTGGGTGGCCGCGATGATGCGCACGTCCGCCTGAATTGGCTTGCCGCCACCAACCCGATCAAACATCCGCTCCTGCAGCACCCGCAGCAGCTTGACCTGCATCGGCAGCGGCATGTCGCCGATCTCGTCGAGAAACAGGGTGCCTCCCTGGGCCAGCTCGAAGCGACCGCGCCGGGCGGCGATGGCGCCGGTGAAGGCCCCCTTCTCGTGACCGAACAGCTCGCTCTCGAGCAGTTCGGCCGGGATGGCACCGCAGTTGATGGGCACGAAGGGGCCCGCGCTTCGGGCCGAGAGTTCATGGATGGCACGCGCCACCACCTCCTTGCCGGTACCCGATTCGCCGAGGATCAGCACGTTGGCATCGGTCTCGGCCACCTGGCTGATGAGTCGGCGCACCTCCTGGATCCCCTTGCCCTTGCCCACCAGCAGGCGCAGCAGCGCCTGCCCCTTGTCGTGGGTCTGCTGACGGGGGTGGAGGGAGACGAAGGCCTGGCAAAAGTGCAGATGGCGGGTCAGGGATTCGTAGGTGAAGGGGGACTCGGCCACCCCGATGAAGTTGCTGTTGGGGAAGTCGGCCTCCACCAGCGACAGGAAGGGCACCCGGGGAAAACCGGCCAGCAGCTCGCCCAGCGGGCGGTCATTGAGGGCACCGGTCAGTACCCCCTGGAGCGGGCCGGATGACTCGATGGCAACCTCCAGATCACCCTCGGCAACCTCCTGCCAGGGGATCCCCATGAACGAGAGAACTGTCCCCAACTGCTGGCGCCGCTGCGCATCGGCGTCAACAATCAACACTCCCATTGCCATCATATCCATCCCTCTATTCTCGACGTAACTTATTGTTTTATTGTGCTTATGTGGTCAAGCCACGCACTTTATGCAGGATGCACAAAGTGCCAAAATTCCGACGCATTGTCAAAATTTGTCGCATTTCACCTAAGTTTATCGACCCAACGGCGCCACAAGATAAATTTTGTCGGCACTTTTTTTGGGTAACGCGGGCAAACAAGAGGAGAGGAACAGGTGCGGGGGGACCTGCTTGCGGCACGCTGCGGGCCGCAAGCAGGCAGGATGGTCAATGGCGGGAGTGAGTGTGGGGCGCGGCGTAACGGCACTCGGGGAAGCGGCTGCAGGCCAGGAACAGGCGGCCGGCATGGGGTCCCTTCTTGGCCTCCCGTTCCACCAGCGGCGCATCGCAACGGGGGCAGTGCGGCACCTGATGGGGAGCCTCGTCTTCGTCCTCTTCCACCTCGGCAAACAGATTGTCCACCAGCTCGGCGTCGGCCGCCGGCAGCGGTGCACTGCGTGGCGATACGATGGCCTTGATGGGGGCCACGGCCGGGGCGCGGCCACCATGGTGAGGCTCTTCCACCTCGACCCTGTCCAGTTGCAGAGGGCTGAAGGTGGGTTCGCGGCGCTCGCCCGGCAGCAGATCCTCTTGCGGCAGATCCGTGCTGCGGTGCAGCAGCGGCAGGATCTGTTCGCGCAGCTCCTCGACCTGATAGTGGCTGCTCGCCGGGATCTGCAGCAGCGGCAGACCGGCGCTGTCAAAAGCGGCCTTGAGGAAGCTGTCCCGCGCCTTGCGCTTCTGATGACGGTGGGAGCTGTCATCGAGTTCGATGGCGCAGATGAAGGAGAGATCCGAGGGGTGGCAGAGCAGATAGTCCACGTGCTTGGCGCAGATCTTGTTGAAGGCCTGCTGCCACTTGCTCTTGCCCATCCCCGCCTCCGGCGTCAGCACATCGGCCACCCGCACCTTGGCAAAGACCCGGGCCTGGTCGCCCACCGCCAGATCCAGCACACCGAGGAAGGAGCGCTCCGCCGGGCTGAACAGGGTCTCCTGCAGCTCATAAGGCAGCGCCTTGCCCTTCTTGCCCCTGCTCCAGAAAATCGCCAGCAGAAGCAGCACCAACAACACCAATCCCGATACGACAAGGCTATTCATACGCGCACATCCCGCTCACCAGAGCCAGCTAGTTTCACAATACAAAACAGGGGCATCACTCTACCACGCAGCTGCAGGCACAGGCAGTGCAGAAATGGCGTCAGCCCCCTCTTCGCCGCGCTTTTTCGCCATTTTTGCTACCGGCGGGGCTTCATATGGCCTGTGACAGCAGGCACAATGCTGGAGAAACCCAATTCCAAGGAGAGCAGGATGCAAAAGCAATTGGTCGTGACCGTGATCGGCGCAGACAAGCCCGGTATCGTCGAGAGTCTGGCGGACGTCATCAGCCACCAGCAGGGCAACTGGCTGGCCAGCTCCATGAGCGAGCTGGCAGGACAGTTTGCCGGCATCCTGCACGTGAGCGTGCCTGACGAGCACTACCGCAGCCTGTGCGAGGCACTGGCGATGCTGCCTGGTCTCACCGTCAGCTTCGCCGAAGGCCAGCTCAGCCAGGAGCCGGAGCGGCAGGTGATGGTCAGCGTCACCGGCAATGACCGGGCCGGCATCGTCCACGAGGTGGCCAGCATCTTGCGTCAGCTCAACGTCAACGTGGCCGACCTCACCACCGGCTGCGAGCCCGCCCCCCACTCCGGCGCCCCGCTCTTCTACGCCCACGCCCTGGTGGCGCTGCCGCCCCGGCTCGAACTGGGGGATCTCATCAGTGCGCTGGAGTCCCTCTCCGACGATCTGGTGGTCGACATCGACCAGGCCTTCATCGACTGAGCGGATGGTCATCAATCTGTCATATTTCCACGCCATAACTGCCGCGCAGACGCGACCTGACCACAGAGGCATCACATGAGCACCGACAAGCAGTATGAAGAGAAGGAGCTGAGTTGGCTCTCATTCAATGAACGGGTGTTGCAAGAGGCGATGGACAAGACGGTCCCGCTCATCGAGCGGGTCCGTTTTCTGGGGATCTTCTCCTCCAATCAGGACGAGTTCTTCAAGGTACGGGTGTCGGACGTCAAGCGCCGCATCCTGATCAACGAGGTGCACGGCGGCGACGACGAGGCCAAGGTGTTGCTGCGGGCCATCCAGCAGAAGGTGATGGCGCTCGGCGAGGCGTTCGACAACACCTACAAGGAGCTGCTGATCGCGCTGGCCCGCCACAACATCTTCCTGGTCAACGAGAATCAGCTCTCCGAATCCATCCAGCAGTGGCTGCGGGTCTTCTTCAAGGAGAAGGTGCTGCGCCACATCATCCCCATCCTGCTCAACAAGGAGGTCAACCCGGTCAAGTTCCTGAAAGACGAGTACACCTACCTCGCCATCGAGATGAAGAAGAACGGCCAGGTGATCCAGTACGCCCTGGTGGAGGTGCCGACCGACGATCTGCCCCGCTTCTTCCAGCTGCCGCCGGAGGGTACCCGCCGCAAGAAGCAGATCATCATCCTGGACAACGTCATCCGCTTCTGTCTGGACGAGATCTTCAAGGGCTTCTTCGACTACGACGAGATTGCCGCCTACGCGGTCAAGCTGACCCGGGATGCCGAGTATGACCTCTCCGACCAGCTCGACCTCAGCCTGGTGGACAAGATGAGTGATGGCTTGAAACAGCGCCTCACCGCCATGCCGGTGCGCTTCGTCTACGAGCGGGAGATGCCGGCAGCCATGATAAGCTTCTTGAAGCTCAAGCTGCAGATCAGCTCCTACGACGCCATCATGCCGGGCGGGCGCTATCACAACTTCAAGGATTTCATCGGCTTCCCCAACGTGGGGCGGGACTATCTGGAAAATCCCAAACTGCCGGCGCTCGATTGCCGCGACTTCGACGGTTTCGTCAACGCCTTCGACGCCATCACCAAGCAGGACATACTGCTCTACTACCCGTACCACAAGTTCCACCACTTCACCGAGCTGGTGCGCCAGGCGGCGTTCGACCCGGCGGTGAGCGCCATTCGCATCAACATCTACCGGGTGGCCAAGAAGTCGCGCATCATCCACTCCCTGATAGATGCCGCCAACAACGGCAAGAAGGTGACCGTGGTGGTGGAGTTGCGCGCCCGTTTCGACGAGGCGGCCAACATCGACTGGGCCAATATCCTGACCAATGCGGGGGTCAAGGTGGTGTTCGGGGTACCGAGCCTCAAGATCCACTCCAAGCTCTGCCTCATCACCCGCCACGAACATGGCGAGGCGGTGCGCTACGCCCATATCGGCACCGGCAACTTCAACGAGAAGACCGCCAAGATCTACACCGACTTCTCCCTGCTGACCCGCCACCCGGACATCACCGCCGAGGTGGAGAGCGTGTTCGAATACATCGAATACCCCTACCGGCGCTACAAGTTCAACCACCTGCTGGTCTCCCCCATCAACAGCCGGCGCCAGCTCTATCGGCTCATCGACAACGAGCTCACCAACGCCAAGGCGGGGCAGCCCAGCGGCATCACCCTCAAGATCAACAACCTGGTGGACAGGGATCTCATCAACCGGCTCTATGCCGCCGGCCAGGCCGGGGTGCCCATCCAGATGATCATCCGCGGCATGTGCGCCCTGCGCCCCGGGGTGCCGGGGTGCCGGGTCTTAGCGACAACATCCGGGTCATCAGCATCATCGACCGCTTCCTCGAACATCCGCGGGTGATGGTGTTCCACAACCGGGGCAACCCCCAGCTCTATATCTCCAGCGCCGACTGGATGAGCCGCAACATCGACGGCCGCATCGAGGTGGGTACCCCTATCTACGACGAGCGTCTCAAGCAGCGCATCCTGGATATTCTCGAGCTACAACTGAGTGACACCTGCAAGGCGCGGGTCATCGATGCCGACCAGAAGAACGAATACGTGAAGCGGGGCAACCGCCGCAAGATCCGCTCCCAGGTCGCGATTTACGACTACCTCAAACGCATAGAGTCAAACAATGGACAATAGCCTGTACGCCGCCGTCGATCTCGGCTCGAACAGCTTTCACATGGTGATCGCCCATCTCAGCGAGGGGCGTTTTCGCATCGTCGATCGCATCAAGGAGCGGGTGCGTCTGGCCGACGGGATGGATGCCCACAAGCGGATGAGTCCGGAGGCGATGGCCCGTGGCCTCGCCTGCCTGTCGATCTTTGCCGAGCGGCTTACCAACATCAATCCGCATCAGATCCGCATCGCCGGCACCTACACGTTGCGCCGCGCCAGCAATGCCCGCGAGTTTGTGAGCGGCTTACCAACATCAATCCGCATCAGATCCGCATCGCCGGCACCTACACGTTGCGCCGCGCCAGCAATGCCCGCGAGTTTGTGAGCGAGGCGGCCAAGGTGCTCAACCACCCCATCGAGATCATCAGCGGTCAGGAGGAGGCGCGCCTCATCTATCAGGGGGTCGCCCATACCCAGCACATCGAGGGACAGGTGCTGGTGGTGGACATCGGCGGCGGCAGCACCGAGCTCATCATCGGCGAAGGGTTCGAACACAAGGCGCTCACCAGCCGCAAGATGGGTTGCGTCAGCTTTACCCAGTGCTTCTTTGCCAATGGCAAGCTCGGCGAGAAAGCCTTCAATGGCGCCGTGCTGGAGGCACAACACCAGCTCGCCCCCATCATCAACCAGTACCGCAAGCTGGGCTGGCAGAGCTGCCTCGGCAGCTCGGGCTCGATCCGCACCGTGCGCGATGTGCTGCAGGGTGAGGGCTGGACCGACGGCAGCATCACGCTCACCGGGCTGGAGCGGCTCAAAGAGGAGATGCTGACCCACAAGCGGGTCGCCGATCTCAAGCTGGCCGGCCTCACCGAAGAGCGCCAGGAGGTGTTTGCCGCCGCGGTGGCCATCCTGATCGGGCTCTTCACCTCCCTGCCCATCGAGCGGATGGAGTACTCCGACGGCGCCCTGCGCGAAGGCTTGCTGTATGAGTTCGAGGAGCGGCTGCAGCACCACGACATTCGCGAGCGCACCGCCCAGGCCCTCGGCACCCACTACCGACTGGACCGAAAGCAGGCCGCCCGGGTGGAGCAGAGCGTGCTGACCCTGTTTGATGCCCTGCAGGTGCCATGGCAGCTGCCGGTAGAGCCCTATCGAGCCATCCTCGGCTGGGCGGCGCGGCTGCACGAGATTGGCCTTGCCATCAACTACAGCGGCATCCACCGCCACTCCGCCTATATCCTGCAGCACACCGACCTGCCCGGCTTCAACCAGGACGATCAGGCCCTGCTGGCAGCCCTGGTTCGCTTCCAGCGCAAGGGGCTCAAGCTCGCCGAGCTGCCCGCCCTGCCCAACCACGACGAGCAGACGGTGCTGCGCTGCATCCGCATCCTGCGCCTCGCGGTGGCCGCCCACCACAGGCGTCAGGACAACCTGCTACCCGAGTGGAAGGTCACGGCGCAAGGCGATCAGCTGGTGGTGACCCTGCCACTCGACTGGTGTGAGGAGAACAAATTGCTGATGCAGAATCTGGAGAAGGAGCACCGCTATTGCCAGGAGCAGGGCTGGCCACTGCTGTTCCAGCTCGGCTGAGCGCGGGGACGGATGCAAAAAAGGCAGCCCATGGGCTGCCTTTTGCATTTTCGGATGGCGACTTACTGCAGCTCGGGCAGCAACAGCTTGGCGATCTCGAAATAGATGATGAGACCGGTGCCGTCCACCAGGGTGGCGATGAAGGGGGCAGACACCACCGCCGGGTCGATGCGGAAACGACGCAGCACCATGGGGATCACAGAGGCGACGGTGGCGCTCCACAGCACGATGGCGATGATGGTCAGGGTGACGACCATGCCGATCTGGGGACCGACACCCAGGCTCCAGGCCCGCACCCAGGCCGCCAGGGCAATGGCCGCCGAGATGAGCAGACCGGTGGAGATCTCTTTTTTCAGCACGGTGCCGAGGTTGCGCAGGCTCACCTCCCCTACCGCCATGGCACGGACAATCGTGGTGGTGATCTGGGTGCCGCTGTTGCCGCCGGTGCCGATCAGGAGCGGGATGAAGAAGGCCAGCGCGATGGCGGCTTCCAGCTGCTCTTCAAACGCCCGCAGCACGGTACCTGTATAGGCTTCGGCCACGAACAGGATCAGCAGCCAGCCTACCCGCTTGCGCCACAGCTGCCAGGGAGTCGCCTGCAGATAGGGGGTATCAAGCGGCGAGGAGCCACCCTGCATCTCGGCATCCTCGGTGGATTCGAGCTCCAGGATGTCGGCGGCATCGTCCACGTGGAAGATACCCACCAGCTTGCCCTGATCCTCCACCGGCAGAGTCGAGAGGTCACGGTCGATCAGCAGGCGGGCGGCCAGCTCCTGATCCGCCCTGGCGTTGATGCGCACCGTCTCCCGGTCCATCAGCTCGCTCACCGGCAGTTGCGGGTCGGCGATCAGCAGGGATTTGAGCGAGATGCTGCCATGCAGACGTTTGTCGTTGTTGACCACATAAAGATGCTTGAACAACTGGGCGTTGTCCCAGGCATCGTGGATCAGCTGTTTGGCACTGCCCACCGTCTCCTGATCGCCGATGGCCAGGAATTCGTGGCGCATGTTGGCGCCCACCGATTCGGTCGGCCAGTCGAGCAGGGAGTAGAAGGTGGACTGGACCTGCTCCGGGAAGCGGGCAAGCAGCATGGTGCGATCACTGCTCCCCAGCCGGCGCAGAATGGCCAGCATGTCGCGCCGGGGCATGGCCCCCTGCAACAGGCTGACGATGCTGGCATGCAGCCGCATCAGCAGCCGGCCGGCACAGTCCGCCGACAGCGAGCTGAGCAATGCGGCCCCCTCGTTGATGGGCAGGGTGTCGAAGATGCAGTTGAGCTCTTCCGGACGCAGGGTCAGCAGTTGATCGGCGCGCTGAACCGGATCCAGGTTGTGCTCCAGCCAGCCCTGCAGGGCGGCCAGATCGAGCAGTTGGTGACGATTGAGTAGTGTCTGTGTTTTCTTCATCACAAATGACCTCATGTGATTTCAGGCAAGCCTGAGCGCGAACGGTGATCCGTCGCCGTCTGAAAGAAAACAGCAATTTGATTGACGAGTAATAGGCAGGAAATGACGCCGTCCGGCGTGTCATCATCCCCACGTACCAGCTTTAGCACTGCATAACGTATCCGGCATGCCGGAAGCCACTTGGGTTTACACCTTAATCCGATGAAAACTGTCCTGATCTTGGGCGTCTCTGGACGTCGTGAGATCAGTGGCCTGTGTTTATACAGGAGCCTCGCCTAACGAGATGCTGCAAATAATCGCACAACCCTCTGTTGTGCGGGCAGCATGATTATCGAACGCTCAATAGGAGTCAACCCGGGGCAAGGGGCTAAATGGCCCATGGCAACAGCTTGTTACAATTGGTTGGCAAGGGGAGTTGAATGAGGATAAAAAAGCGGAGAAAAGGGAGTGAAACGGAAACCATCGCTTGCGGCCAGCCAGGGCCACAAGCGATGAAACACGGCTTAACGGATGTAGTCGAACAGGGTCAGCTTGCTGATCTTGCTAAACGAGAGCTGGGTAGCGCTCAGGGCCGCATCCTCTTTTGACAGGGTGGCGATCACCTCATAGAGATCCGCTTCGGAGACCTTGGCCCTGGCCTGCTGGTTGAGGGTGCTCAACCCTTCGTTCGAACCCATTACCTGATCCAGTCCGTTCATGCGACCGCCGATCTCTCCCAGCCCCTGATCCACGTTCAGACGGGCATTTTTCATGTGGGCGGTGGCATCCGCCACCTTCAGCTGGAAGGTATCCGGCGTGATGTTGGGATCCCGCAGCGCCGTGATGAAATCGGACATGCCATCCAGGATGTTGTTGTTCTGGGGCGGATCCAGCACGAAGTTTTGTGCCGCTCCCCCCGCCGGCAGCGACAGGGTCAGCTCCAGTCCGTTGAAGGGGATCTTGTTGCCCGCCACATAGTCGCCGCTTTGCAGCAGGGTACCGCCGCCATCCCGGATTTCGTAGGTATCCGGCGTGCCAGCGATGGTGTTCACCGTGTACTGGTTGCTGGCGAGCGAAGGGTCATAGTTGTTGCGGTAAAAACTGTCGAAGTGGCCCTGATCGGCCACTCCGACCTGAATATTGGCGCTGGCCGCGCTGCTGGTACGGCGGGTCGGCACGATTTCGAACAGGTTGAAGCCCGAATCGTTGGCGGCAATCTGCACCGTCGGTGACACCTGGATCTTGCGCTGACCGGTATCCCCCTGAAAGATGTAGTTGCCGCTGGCATCCTGAATGAAGGGCTGGGTCTTGCTCTGATTGCCGCCGAAGATATATTCGCCCTGGGAGTTCTTGCTGTTCATCAGGTCGAACATCTGCTTTTGCAGCCCCTCCAGCTCGCTGGCAATAGCCTGGCGATCCTCGTACCCCACCGCCGAGTCGTTCGCCTTCTGGATCAGGGTCTGGGCACTGGTCATGGCGGTGTTGAGGGCGGTCAGCACCGTCTCCTCGTGGCCCAGGCTGTTTTCCAGCAGGCTGCCGTTGACCCCGTACTGCTTGAAGAGATCGATCTCCTTGGTCAGCGCCAGCTTCTGGCTCATGCCGGAAGGGTCCTCCCCCGCCGACTTGAACTTCTCCCCCGTCATCAGTTGCTCGTAGGCCGTGCTCAGCCGCTCGTTGGCACTGTTCAGCGAGGAGATGTTGCGGTCATAGACCATGTTGGTAGTGATACGCATCGGGTTACCTCACTGATGACAGCAGGGTGTCGAAGATGGTCTTGGCGGTGCTGACGATCTGGGCGGAGGCGGCATAGGACTGCTGATAGCGGATCAGGTTGGCCGCCTCCTCCTCCAGACTGACGCCGGAGACACTCTCGAAAATCGCCCTGCTCTGGGTCAATTTCGTTTCATCGGCCTTGAGCTGGCTCTTGGCCTGGCTGGTGGTGTTGCCCACCCCGGTCACCAGGCTGGAGTAGGCCTCGTTGAAGGTCATCTTGTCGTTGCTGGTGCCGGCGTTGCTGCTCTTGCGCACCAGATCCTTGTTCTGCAGTTCGGCCAGCGCCAGGCCGTTGGCGTTGTCGGCAAAGCCGTCGGTGTTGTAGCTCAGGGTGAAGCTGTCATTGGCTTCCACCTTGCCGGTGATGCTGAACTCATAACCCGGGGTCTGGGTCGGGGTGGCATAGACCTTGGGGCCCCCCAGCGGATTCTCGAGGGCCGCCATCAGGTTCTGCCCCTGGCTGGCGGCGGGGGCAACCCCGATCAGGGTAGTGCCGTCCGCGGCATAGACCTGATAGTTGCCGCTGCCATCTATCTTCACCACCTGAGGTGAAGCCGGATCCAGGCTGTTGGTGCCAAAGCCGGAACCGGCGCCGGTATTGGTAATGCCAGTGAGCTTGATCTCGCCCGAACCGAAGTTGTTTTTGCCTTTATCCGCCTTGAGCGGCGATGCCAGCGCCAGATCTTCGGCCCGGGTCACCAGCTGGTCCAGCCCGGCTGCCGCCCGCTTGGTGGGTTGCAGCAGGATCCTGTCCCCCGCCGCCGGCGTGCCGGAGAGATCGAACTGGATGCCGTGCCCCGCCACCTGCACGGTGGCGGGTGGCGTGGTGCCGGTGGCCAGCGAGGTGCGGTTGCCATCCTTGTCCACCGAGAACACCTCGTAGCCGGTGGCACTGCTGAACTGCACCTCGTAGTCGAAGGTGGTCACTTCCGTCCCCTTGCCGGGCACGAAACTCACCTTGGCGGCAGCGTTGCCGGTGTTCTGGCTGTAGGGCAGGCCATCGCTCGTGGCGAGGGAGAAGAGATCCCCCCCCAGCTCGTTGTCCAGATCCATCCCCAACCGGTTTTGCTGGTTCATGGCATCCGCCATGGCGGCCGCCAGCTGACCCAGCTCGCGCTTGGCCGGCTCCAGATCGTTGCGGGCAGAGAAGAGCCCCCCTATCCCGCCGCCTATGTCCTTGTCATTGAGGGCGACCTTGTTGGGGTCCATAACCAGCTGCAACTCGGACTCACGGGCATCGGGATTGCCCGGCACCACGCTGAGCTGGGCAACGCTGCCGTTGAGCACCAGGGAGTGGCCGGTGCTCATGTTGACCAGCATGCTGCCGTTGTCCTGCGGCACGGTGCGGATCTCCATCTTCTCGGAGAGCTGGCGAATGGCCTCGTCCCGCTGATCGAACAGCATCAGGTTCTCTTCCGGCGTGCCCTGGGTGCGAATGATGGCCTGGTTCAGATCGTTGATGCTGTTGATCAGGCTGTTCACCCGCTTGGCTTCGTCACCGATGGTGGTGTTGATGGTGTCGGTCTGTTTGTCCAGCTGGGCCGACAGGGTATGAAAGCGGTTCACCATGCCACTCAGTCCGCTCAGGGTGGTCTTGCGGCCCGAGATGTCGGCGGGGGCTTCGTTGGCGGTATGGAACCCCTCGAAATAGGAGCTGATGGCGGCGCCGACGCTGTTGCTGGTGTCCCCCAGCAGGGTGTCGGTGTTGGCGAGCTGCTGATAACGGGTGGAAGAGGCATAGAAGGCCGAGGTGTCGCGTCTGACCTCCCCCTGGGCATAGGCATTGATGACCCGCTCGGTCAGCATGTCCCCGGTACCGAGTCCGTTGGCATTGGTATAGATCAGGGTACGTTCACGCACATAGCCCTGGCTATTGACGTTGACGATGTTGTTACTGGTGGTCTGCAGCAGTCGCTGCTGGGCCATCACACCCGAGGTACCAATTCCAAGCAGATCGCTTGCCATGACTTACAGCTCCATTTCTGTCGTGTTGGTCGCGGAGTAGCCGGCAATGGCGTCACTGCGCAATACCTGTTTCAGTTTCCTGGCATAGTGCGGGTCGGTAGCGTATCCAGCCTGTTGCAAGGCTTCGAAATAGCGATCCGGACTGTCCACCTTGGCCAGCGCCCCCTTGTAGCGGGAGCCCGATGTCAGGAAATCGACATAGTCGTTGAAGCTCTCTTCGAACGACTCGTAAGAGCGAAACGCGGCCTTCTGGCGCGATGCCACTCCTTTCTCGTATTCCAGGGTGCTGACCACCGTCTTGGGCCCTTCCCAGCGCGGGTCAGCCTTGATGCCGAACAGGTTGTGGGTCACCTGCCCCGCCCCGTTCTTGATCACCCGTTTGCCCCAGCCACTCTCCAGCGCGGCCTGCGCCACCAGCACCGCCCCGTTCTTGATCACCCGTTTGCCCCAGCCACTCTCCAGCGCGGCCTGCGCCACCAGCACCGCCGGGCTCAATCCCAGCTTGGCGGCCGCCTTCTTGGCCAGCGGCATCAACCGGTCGACAAACTCTTCAGGGGAGTCGAACACCTGCGCGGTATCATCCAGCGCCTTGCGACTGCGCATGCCGTGTACCTCTGCCGCCGGCCCCATGGGCGGTACGGTTCGACGGGTACGATGCAGCGCTGTCTGAGGCTGGGTATCCCCTTGCATCTCTTTCTCAGCAAAATCTTTGCCAACTTTTGAGGCAGAGATGAGATCGTTGGCGGCGGAGGTGGGCGGCTGATAGGGTTTGTAGACCCGCTCGGTGCGCTGGGGCATCTTGAGCACCCGCCCGTCGTGATGGGTGAAGGTCTCCGGCGAGAGCTGCTTGGCTACCATGGCGGCCAGACCTATCCCCCCCTTGCTCGACATGTCGGCGACCCGCTGCTCATCCAGCATCCCTTCGTAGAACTGGGTGTAGCTGCTGTTGAAGGGGCTGTCCTGGGTCAATACCTGGTTGGCCTGGCGCATGCTCTGGAACAGGGTCTGGGTGAAAATGGACTCGAACTGGCGGGAGGCGGCCATCAGCGCATCCGCCTTCCCCTCCTTGGTCTGGCTCAGCTGGCGCAGGCGATCCAGGTTCTGGATGTCCTGTACCATGCCCAGATTCACGCCGCCGTTGTTATCTAACTCTGCCATTTTGCTTACCTCATTGCCGCCCGTGGCAACCCCTTGCCGCTTGTTGATTACAGTATGACCAGCTGGCCTTCGATGGCGCCAGCCTGCTGCAGCGCCTCCAGGATCGCCATCAGGTCGCCGGGGGCCACCCCGACCTGGTTCACCGCCCGCACCAGATCATCCAGGGTCGCCCCGGTATCCAGCTTGAACATGCGCCCCTGCTCCTGCTGCACATTGATGGTGGAGTTGTTGGTCACCGCCGTCTGGCCACCCGAGAGCGGATTGGGCTGGGACACCTGCTGATTCTCCGCGATAGTGACCGTCAAGCCACCATGGCTGATGGCCGCCGGCTTGAGCCGTACCTGGCTGCCGATGACGATGGTGCCGGTACGGGAGTTGACGATGATCTTGGCCGCCTCGCTGGCCGGATCCACCTCCAGGTTCTCGATGGTAGCGAGATAGGAGACCCGCTGGCCCGGATCCCGCGGTGCATAGACCTTGACCGAGGTGGCATCGAGTGCCTGCGCGGTGTTGGGGCCGACCAGATCGTTGACCACGTCGGCCAGCCGGCGCGCCGTGGTGAAGTCGGGACGGTTCAGATTGAAGGTGATGGTATCCCCCTGGCTGAAGGAGTTCGGAACCTCCCGCTCCACGGTGGCCCCGTTGGCGATGCGGCCCACGGTGGGCGTATTGACCACCACCTTGGAGCCGTCAGCCCCCTCGGCCCCCAACCCGCCAACCACCAGGCTGCCCTGCGCCACCGCATAGACCCGGCCATCCAGCCCTTTCAGGAAGCTTTGCAGCAGGGTGCCGCCACGCAGGCTCTTGGCCTCACCGATGGCCGATACGGTCACATCTATGGTCTGCCCCGGTTTGGAAAAAGGGGGCAGATCGGCATGGATGGCCACCGGCGCCACGTCCTTGATCTTGGGCTTGATGTTGTCCGGCACCTTGATGCCGAAGTTGTTCAGCATGGTGCGAAACGTCTGCTCGGTGAAGGCGTTGCTCTTCTCACCCGTACCGGGCAGACCCACCACCAGGCCGTAGCCGATCAGCTGGTTGCTGCGCACCCCTTCCACCGAGCTGATGTCCTTGATCCGGGAGGCATGAGCCATCCCCAGGGGCAACAGGCAGCAAAACAGGGCAACAAGACGGAGCGACTTCATAACACCTCCTAGAGCGGCCACCAGGGACCATTGAAAAAGCTGGTGAGCCACCCCTGTTCCTGGCTGTTGGCCAGATCGCCGGTACCACCGTAATGGATGCGGGCATTGGCCACCTTCTGGGAAGAGACGCTGTTGTCCGTGGTCACATCCTCGGGGCGGATCATGCCGGTGATCCGGATATATTCATTGCCGTTGTTGAGCATGATCCACTTCTCGCCACGTACCTGCAGGTTGCCGTTGGGCAGCACCTTGGCCACGCTGACGGAGATGTTGCCCTGCAGGCTGTTGCTCTGATCCGCCTTGGCCTGCCCCTTGAAAGCCCCATTCTGGCTGAGGGAGGCCGACAGATCATAGGGGCCGGCCGTCACCGGCACGCCACCCAAGGTGACCGGACTCATGCTCAGCTTGTTGTCCTTGCCGCTCTGGGTATTGGCCTTCTTGGAGGCGGAGGTGGACTCGGCCAGCTCGATGGTGATGATGTCACCCACCTTGTGGGCCTTGATGTCCGAGTAGATGCCGTTGACCTGATCGGGCTGGAAAATCGCCCCGGTCGGTCTGACCGAGACCGGCTCCGACTCCCCGTAGACGGGGGCAAACTCGGGATCATCGGGCTTGGGGGTATTGGGGGTGCTGCTGCAGCCCCCCAACACCATCAGTCCCAGCATCCATATGGCTTTCATGGTGCGCCTCCTACTTATGTGCGCTGGATCAGGAAGGACATCATGCCGTCCACCGCCGAGAGAACCTTGGAGTTCATCTCGTACACCCGCTGGGCCTGGATCAGGTTCACCAGCTCTTCGGTCACGTTGACGTTGGAGGTCTCCAGCATGCCCTGCTTGATCACCCCAAGCCCGTCCGTGCCGGCCACCCCCTGAATGGGGGCACCGCTGGACTGGGTCTCAACGAACATGTTCTCCCCCATCGGCTGCAAGCCGGAGGCATTGACGAAGTCGCTGGTATTGATCTGGCCGATGACCTGGGAAGCGCCATCCCCCTTGAGCTGCACCGAGACCTGACCATCTTCCCCTATGGTGACGCTCTGGGCGTTCTCGGGGATCTGGATCTCCGGCTGCAGCGGATAGCCGTTGCCCGGCGTGACTATGGTCCCTTCATCGTTGAGGGTGAACTGGCCGTTGCGGGTATAGGCGGCGCTGCCGTCTGGCAGCTGGATCTCGAAGTAGCCACGGCCGCTTATCATCAGATCCAGCGAGTTGTCGGTGGTCTGCACGTTGCCCTGGCTGTGGTTCTTCTGAGTGGCCACCACCTTGGCACCCGCCCCCAGCATCAGGCCGGAGGGGAGTTCGGTGTCGGCCGACGAGCGGCCGCCCGGCTGATTGATGTTTTGATAGAGCAGATCCTCGAAGATGGCCCGGGATTTTTTGTAACCCACGGTGCTGGCGTTCGCCAGGTTGTTCGAGGTAACCGAGATATTGGTCTGCTGTGCATCCAACCCGGTCTTGCTGATCCAGAGTGCAGGGTTCATGTAAAACTCCTTGGTTAGCTGATACGCAGCAGCTGGGTTTGGGCCTCGTCATTCTCTTCCGCGGTCTTCATGATTTTGACCTGGGTTTCGAACTGACGTTGCAGGCGAATAAGGTTGGTCATTTCATCGACCACGTTGACGTTGCTCCCCTCGAGGGAGCCGGCGATGAGGCCCACATTGGCCGACGCCGCTTCATTCTGGCCATCCTTGCGACGGAACAGGCCATCCTGCCCCTTCTCCACCGCATCGGCTGCCGGGTTGACCAGCTTGATGCGCTGGTACTCCTCCGGCAGGTTGGGAGCGGCCCCCTCCGGCCGGCCGCTGATGGTGCCGTCCCGGTTGATTTCGATCTTCTCCATCGGCAGCGGCAGCACGATGGGCTGACCGCCATCGTCCACCACGTTCAGGCCGGTGGAGGTCTGCAGATTGCCGGTGGCACTGAGCTGCAGGTTGCCCATGCGGGTATAGGCTTCACCGCCCTTGGGATCCTGCACCGCAATCCAGCCCGGACCGTCGACGGCAACGTCAAGATCCCGACCCGTGGTCATCAGCATGCCGTGCTGCAGGTTCTGTCCCGGCCGCTCCGCCATGGCGAACACCCGGGTGGGCAGCCCTTCGCCAAACGCCTGCATGCTGCGCGCCTGCTCGAAGTCAGACTTGAAGCCGGTGGTGTTGGCGTTGGCCAGGTTGTTGCTTCGAACAGCCAGGCTGTTCATGCTCTCCTTGGCCCCGGACATGGCGATGTATAGCAGGTGATCCATGGGATCCTCCGTCAAACTGATGACTCTGGCAGAGGAACTGCAATTTGAATGCCAATCCCCATCAAGCTTGTCAGTTGCCGCCGCAATCACCCACAACAACAGGCAATAAAAAGGGGCGCCGAAGCGCCCCTTGTCGTGCATGCAACCAGACTTAACGGATCTGCAGTATGGTCTGCTGCAGGGAGCTGTTCACTTCCAGCGAACGGGAGTTGGCCTGGAAGTTGCGCTGCGCCGTGATGAGGTTGACCAGCTGGGAGGTCAAATCCACGTTGGACTGCTCCAGCGCAGAGGACTTGATGCTGCCCAGGGTGCCCGAATTTGGGGTGCCCGGCAGCGCATCGCCAGAGAGCAGAGACTGGCGCCAGGAGGTATCGCCGACCTGGGTCAATCCTTGCGAATTGGCGAACTTGGCAAGTGCCACCATGGCAACCTTCAACGTAGTTGCATTGCTGTAGGTCGCCGACACAATACCGTCCGGCGTGATCTCCACCTTGGTCAGATTACCGACAGTGGCGCCATCCTGGGTCAGCTTGGTGACGTTGAAAGGCGAGCTGTATTGCGTCACGTCGCCGAGACGGATCTCCAGTGTCTGGGTGGGGTCGGCACCGTTGGTGATAATCCCGGCTGCAGTACCAAGCGCAACGGTTTTGATCGGATCTGCCGGAACGGTCAGCGTTGTATCCAGTTTGCCGCCGGAGGTAAACGTCATCTGGACGCCGGTGGGGACACCTGCGGCCGGGCTGGGTGAACCACCAGCGATGTCGATGGGCTTGTCCCCCTCATACATGTACATGCTCCAGGTACCCGGGGTCAGCGGCGTGCCCGGGGCAGCCGGATCCTCGTGGCGAACAAAATATTTGGTGATCACGTGGGGGGCACCCAGCGAATCATAAATCGTCACGGAAGTTGAGTGGGCGAAGGTGGCGGAGTTGGTGTGATCAAACGCAGCCGGTGATGTCGGTTTGGTTTTCGACTCGATACTCAGGTTGAAACTGGCTTCCACCAGCTCGGTCATTTTGGGCTCGCCCGCCCGATCCGGAATTTGAATCGGCTTGGTGGCGTTGATGCTGACCGCCTTGGGTGTCCCATCCGTGTTGATTTCATAACCTTGCAGATAGTTGCCCTGATTGTTGACCATATAGCTGTTTTCATTGAGCTTGAAGGCCCCAGCCCGGGTAAAGGTACGATCCAGATTGGTCAGACCGTCCGACGTCACGAAGAAGCCGTTGCCCTGGATGGACAGATCAAGGGCGTTGTTGGTGAATTGCAGCGCTCCCTGATGGAACTGCTGCGCCACCGCCCCCGTTGCCACACCGTTGCCGACCTGAGTCTTGGCATTGACGAAGATGGAGTTGGCGTAGACGTCCGCAAACTCGGCACGAGACTCTTTAAAGCCCGTGGTATTGACGTTGGCAATGTTGTTGGCGGTAACGTTCAGATCTTTTTGTGCCGCGTTGACACCGCTCAAGGCATTGTTAAATGACATATCCAGCTCCTTAGATCGATGCTGTTGGCGTGGCGGTTGATGGTGTTTTCACCGTACCTGCAATCTGCAAGATACTGTTCAAGCTTGTTGTACCGAGGCCTTTCAAATTGAGCTGGGTCGGATTGCTGGCCGAACCCAGGATCACGCTGTCGACCTTGCCGTAGGCAAAGATCGGCACACTCTCCGACTTACCGTCCACGGTACCGTTTGCCTTGAGGGTGTATTTGCCCTCTTTGGCCGGGTTTCCGTTCTTGTCCTTGCCATCCCATACAATTTCGACGTTGCCCTTCTGATCACCTTCCAGAGGAAACTCCTTGATGACCTGTCCGCTCTCGTCTTCGATGGTGATCTTGACGTTCGAATACTTGTTTTCTGTGCCCACTGCGACCACACCCGGCAAAGAGCCATCTTTTTCCAGGTAGCCGACGTTGCTCTGCAGCAAGACGTTTTGCCCCACCAGTGCCGACGCCTGCAGCGCCTGGCTGGAGGTCATCAAGGTATTGAGGCTGCCAATCTGGTTCGACAGGCTGCTGATCCCCTGGGACGTCGACATGGACGTCATCTGGGAAAGCATCTGGGCGTTGTCCACCGGTTTGAACGGATCCTGATAGGAGAGCTGCATGGTCAGCAGCTTCAGGAACGACTCCTGATCCAGCTCCTTCTTCGGAGTGGTGGTCGTGCCCGTGGTCTGGGTGGAGGTATAGCCAATACCGTTCACACCACTGGTTGTATCTGCCATTTATGCGTCCCCCTGTCAGGACTTGCCGAGGTTGAGCGTCTGCTGCAGCATCTTCTTGGCAGAATCGGCCACCTGCACGTTGGTTTGATAGCTGCGCGAGGCGTTGATCATGTCCGCCATCTCTTCCACCATGTTGACGTTTGGCTTGAAGATGAAGCCATCCTTGTCTGCCATGGGGTGGTTGGGGTTGTACTCCTTGAGCAGAGGGGCATCGCTCTCGACAATGCCCTTCACTTCAACCCCGGCCGACGCCTGCTTGTCCGACATGGCCTGATCCAGCTGGGCGGCAAAGATTGGCCGCCTGGCATGGTAAGTTTTTTCCACGCTGGAGCTCACGCTGTCGGCGTTGGCCATGTTGCTGGCTACCGTGTTGAGTCGAACAGACTGTGCACTCATGGCCGAGCCTGCAATGTCAAAGACCTTGAACAAACTCATCACTGTTCTCCTTTCAAGGCCTTCAGCAGGCCACTGATCTTGCTGTTCATAAATTCAAGGGAGGTCTGGTATTCAAGGCTGTTGCGCAAGAACTCGCTGCGCTCCTGCTGCACGTCCACCGTGTTGCCATCACCGGTATCCGGCTGCAGGGGATTGCGGTACTGCGTCACGCCAGGCGCATCCATCTGCAGGGCAAAGTGCTTCTCGCTGGTCGTGGCAAGGCCGAAGCCCTGATGTTGCTGGGCCTCTTCCAATGCTTGCGAGAAGTTGATGTCTCTGGCCTTGAAGCCAGGGGTATCCGCGTTGGCAATGTTGCTGGACAACACCTCGGCACGCTTGGAGCGAACGCTCAGCGTGTATTGATGGATACCAAATGCCTTGTCGAATGAAATTGCCATAGCACACCTCCTGCTTGAGAAATTATTAGCAAGAGATGTGCCAAGGAAGGATTTAAGCGAGGATCATTTAACCTTGTAGACGATGCCGGGGTTGCAGCGGATCATCTCGAACCTGTCAGTCAAACCAGCCAGCGACTCGGAAGCCCCCAACATCAGGTAGCCGCCGGGATTGAGGCTGGCTGCAAACTGGTTGAGGATCTTGGACTTCACTTCCGGGGCAAAGTAGATGAGTACGTTGCGACAGAAGATGATGTCAAACTTGCCAAGCAGGCTGTAGCTCTCCAGCAGGTTCAAGGGCCGGAAAGTGGTCAATTTTCTGACACGCTCCACCACCCGCATCTTGTTGTCGCCATAGGGTTCGAAGAACAGCTTCTTGCGCTCGGGCGACAAACCACGGGCCAGTGCCAGGCTGTCGTATACCCCCTCCTTGCACTGATTGAGCATGGTGGTCGAGATGTCCGTTCCCACGATCTGGACGCCACCTGGCAAGGTGCCGGGCTTCTTCATCTGCTGTTCCAGCGCCGTCATGGCGATGGAATAGGGCTCCTGTCCGGAGGACGAGGCCGCAGACCAGATCTTGATGGGCCGACCACTCTTGCCCAGCTCGGGAAAGAGCTTGTCGGTCAGCAGCTGGAAGGGATAGGTATCGCGAAACCACAGGGTTTCGTTGGTGGTCATGGCATCAACCACTGCCATTTTCAGGTCACGCTCACGCACGCTCATCGCTCGAGTAACCAGATCAGACAGACTCTCAATACCAAACTGAGTCATCAAGGGTGAAAGCCGACTCTTGACCAGATACTGTTTGTTGTCACCCAGCACGATTCCGCTCTGTACCGCCAGAAAATTGCTGAATTGTTTGTATAAGTCGTCCGAAAGTGTCTTCATGCAGTTTGTTCTTCTTGATTAGAGTGCGCCTTGTACGGCCTTGGCCAATTCATCCGGCTGGAATTTGGCAATGAAATTATTCGCACCAACTTTCTGCACCATGGCCTGATTGAACACCCCACTGAGGGATGTGTGCAGAATAACATGTAAGTCCTTGAGATTGGGATTGTTGCGGATCTCTGCCGTGAAAGTATATCCATCCATCTCCGGCATCTCGATGTCCGAAATCACCAGGGCGATCTGATCCTTGATGGGACCGTTTTTGGACATCTCCAGCAACATGTTGAGCGCTTCGCGTCCATCCTTGGCCAGCACGCACTGTACCCCGATGGCTTCGAGGGCGCGCTGCACCTGCTTGCGGGCCACGGAAGAGTCATCCGCTACCAGCACCGGACGTCCCAGGGTCGGGTGTTCTACGCTGGCCTCCACCAGCTCCTGGCTCACTTCGGTCGACACCGGCGAAATCTCGTTGAGGATGCGCTCCACGTCCAGGATCTCGACCAGTTCCCCATCCACCTCGGTGACGGCCGTCATGTAGTTGATGCGACCCGCCCCTTTCGGCGGTGGCAGGATGGATTCCCAGTTCATATTGATGATGCGCTCGACCGAGTGCACCAGAAAGCCCTGAATGGAGCGGTTGTATTCAGAAATGATGATGAAACACTTGGTCAGATCCTCGATAGGACGCTTGCCCATCGCCATGCTCAGATCGATGACGGAGATCGTCTGGCCACGAATGTGGGCCACCCCGCGAATGCAGGAGTTGAGCTTGGGCATGACGGTCAAGGGAGGACACTGCAACACTTCACGAACCTTGAATACGTTGATGCCAAATCTTTGACGTCCGTTGAGACGAAACAACAACAATTCCAGCCGGTTTTGCCCCACCAGCTGGGTACGTTGGTTGACCGAGTCCAGGATACTGGCCATAAACACTCCCTAAAAACGCTTGGCATTAATCATGCGTGCGTGTTGGCTTGCGTCAGACTGTCGATGTCACTACGAACGAATTCTGAAGCAAGCATAGTTAAATATGGTGATATACGTGAACAACTTATCGGCCTGCGAGCGAAAATGATTAGTAGACTTTTCCTCACCTTACTGCTGTTTTGCGGCATTTCTCACGCCACGGCATCCGAGGTGACCAGTTACTTGCAAGAAAAAGCGCAGGAATTTGTGCTCGGCCAACTCGATGTTCCCCTCGACGCCCAGGCACAGGTACAGGCCGCTTCCATCGATGAACGTCTTCCCCTGAGTCGCTGCGAAGAGCATCTGTCCATCACCCTGCCAGCCAAGATGGAAATCCGCCGCAATACCACCGTCTACCTCAAGTGTGAAGAGGAGAAGGCCTGGGATCTCTACCTGCCGGTGCGGATCAGCATACAAAAGCCGTATGTGACCGTCTCCACGCCGGTGGCCAAGGGCGACATCCTCAGCGAGAGCGTGCTGACACAGGCCTACCAGGATCAGACCCTGATCCGCGGCGACTATCTCAGCGATACCACGGCCCTCATCGGCGTTCGCAGCAAACGGGAACTCAAGCCGGGCCAGCCCATCCGGCTCAGCCAGGTCTGCGTCGTCTGCAAGGGTGACCAGGTGACCCTCAGCGCAGAAAATAGCAGCATGCAAATCAAAACCATGGCCCGAGCCTTGCAAGATGGCAGCTTCGGAGACATGATCAGGCTCGTCAATATCCGGTCAGGCAAAACGGTGCAGGGAAAAGTCAACGCAGTTGGCTCCGTGGTGGTCACCTTCTGAGTATTTTCGGATCACTTTTTTTCTAAAGTTATGACGGCAGCCACCGATAAACAGGTAAGCGAACAGCAAAGCAGGCGAAGGTAAACACTATGGCTATTAACAATATCAACAACTTGGCGAACAATCGGTTGCAAAATACCGGTAGCAGCCAGGGTGCCAGCACCAAACCAGCGACCTCGTCCTCCGACAACCGTGCGGCGGCCGTCAAGACCGACTCCGTCTCTCTGACCAGCGAGGCGCAGCAATTGCAACAGATGCAGAAGAACCTCAACTCAGCCTCCACCGGCAATGAAAGCCGGGTCGAGAGCCTGAAGAAAGCCGTGGCCAATGGTGAATATCGGGTCGACAGCGAAGCGGTGGCCAAGAAGATGTTCAGTTTTGAATCCAACCTCGACAAGTTGCTGGGATGATGGATTTACCTTCGCTGCTGCACACCCAAGACGACTACCTCTCCCAGATGCAGGGCTTGCTGGAGGAGGAGTTCAACCTGCTCAAGCAGCACCAGGCACTGGCGCTGCCCGAGCTGGCAGAGCGCAAGCAGAAGCTGCTTGCCGATATTGAAGAGCTGGACAAGGCCATGGCGCTGCTGCCCGACCTGAAACAGCAACTGAACGCCCACCCCGAGCAGATGCGCACCCTGCGTGAGAAACTCGATGCCTGCCAGGAACAGAACGATCTGAACGGGCGCCTGCTCGAGCTCAGCATCGTCTCTAACCGCCGGCTGGCCAGCTACCTGAGCAAGCTGCGGGATCGCAACTCCCTGACCTATGACGCCAAGGGCAATACCCGCTCCGGTACCCGCTCCATCGGCATCAAGGCCTGATCTACCCGTTACGACTGCTGGCTGCACCACAGCACACCCCTTCCAACCCCTTCTCTTTTACAGTTCCAGCCGCAACAGCACTTCGCTGTCCGCACAGGCGTGAATCCCGAGTACCCCATCCTCGTAGCGGCCATAACTTGCCGCCAGGTTGCCGCGTGGAAAACAGATGGATCCCGGGTTCATCAGCACCCGCTCCCCTTCACGCTGCAACACGGGCAGATGGGTGTGACCGCTGATGAACAGGCTGCCGGCAGGCAGCGGCACCTCTGCAGGCCGATAGAGATGGCCGTGACTGACGAACCAGCGCCGACCGTCCACCAGCAGCTGGTTGTAAGGGGCGGTGATGGGGAAATCCAGCAGCATCTGATCTACTTCCGAATCACAGTTGCCACGCACCGCCATGATGCGGGAAGCCAGTCCGTTGAGCCGCTCGGCCACGGCCGCGGGAGCATAGCCAGGCGGCACCGGATTGCGTGGGCCGTGGTTGAGCAGATCGCCGAGTAGCAGATAGTGATCCGGCTGCCAGGGGGCGAGCTGGTCGAGTACCTGCTCCAGCGCGCTCAGGCTGCCGTGCAGGTCGGAAAGAATGGCTATTTTCATGGCAAGCTCCTTACTGCTGACTGAAGTAGAGATCCTTGGTGGCGATCGCTCCCTTGAGGTTCTGCACCGGCAGGCCGCGCAGGGTAGGATCCACCAGTCGCATCTGGTTGTAGTAATAGACGGGAATGACCGGCATCTCGTCCATCAGCAACTGCTCGGCCTGGTGGTAGATCCCGCTCCTGGCATTGCCATCCAGGGTATCTGCCGCCTGTTGCAGCAAGCCGTCGAAGGCCGGGTTGCAGTAACCGCTCTCGTTCTGGGGATCCTGGCAGCGGAAGCTGTTGAGCATGGCAGAGGGCTCCACGTAATCCCCGAACAGGAAGGAGCGGGCCAGCATGAAATCGCCGCTGTCTTTGGCCACCTGATAGGCATTCCACTCCATGTTGTTGAGCGTCACTTCGACCCCCAGCGGCTTCCACATGGCTGCGACGGCCAGCGCCAGCTTCTTGTGATTCTCAGAGGTGTTGTAGGTGAGCGTCAGCTTGAGAGGATGTTGACTGTCATAGCCCGCCTGGGCCAGCAGCGCCGCCGCCCTGGCCAGCCGGGTCGGCTGATCCTGCAGGGCCAGAGGGGAGCTCAGCGCCTCATAACCCGGCATGCCGGGCAGCAGCGACCAGGCGGGTTGCTCGCCCTGCCCGCTGACCTTTTCGGTCAACAGGTGACGATCGATGGTCATGGCCAGTGCCTGACGCACCCGCACGTCCTGCAGCTCGGGACGGCGCAGGTTGAAGGTGTAGAGGTAGGTGCCCAGCAGCGGTAGGCCCCAGATCCGCTCGGGAGTCGCCTCTCTGGTTTTCTGGTAATACTCCAGCGCCACCTTGTTGGTAAGCTGGATCTCTCCCGCCTCGTAGCGCAGCCGTTCGGCATGCTGGGAGGCGAGTGGCAGATAGGTCACCCGCTGGATCCGGGTGTGGGCATCATCCCAGTACTGCACGTTGCGCTCCGCCTCGATGCGCTCGTTCGGTACCCAGTTCACCAGCTTGTAGGCGCCGTTGCTGACCAGCTTGCCTGGCTGGGTCCACTGCTTGCCGAACTGGCTGATGGCCTTCTCGTTGACCGGCACGAAGGGGCGCTGGCTTATCAGTTGCAGGAAGTAGGGAACCGGCAGCTCCAGCGTCACTTTCAGGATCTGCTCGCTCTCGGCCTCCACCCCCAGGGAGTTGAGATCGAGCGCACCGGCGTAGATGGACTGGGCATTGTTGATGCCGGTTGCCAGCAGCAGGCCGGCGGAGGGCGAGGCCTGGGCGGGATCCAGCAGACGGCGCCAGGCATAGACGAAATCGGCGGCGGTGAGCGGCTCGCCGTTGGACCACTTGAGCTGCGGGCGCAGGAAGAAACGCCAGACCAGTCCGTCTGCACTGGTCTCCCAGCGCTGGGCCTGGGCCGGTACGATCCGGCCCTGACCATCCTCGCTCACCAACCCTTCAAACAGGTCCACCAGCACCACTTCACCGGGGAAGCCGGAGCGGATCTGGGCCGGGTCGAGGGATTCGGGCTCGGCGCCATTGCCCTTGACCAGGGTCTGGCGATCCGACAACGCGGGATCCTGGGATACCGTGGTCGCCTGCAGCGACGGGGTCAGCAACAGCCCCAGCAGCAAGGGGGAGAGCCAGCGTGGTGCCGGCCGGCGTACTAAGCGGTAAACCATGACATAAACCTCGTTCAATGCACTTATTTCAGGAAAGGGGGAAGGCCGGCGGCGCGCCTGGATACGAATGCATGATGCCGCGCTTGTTATCCCCGAAGACGCCCCGTATTGTATCGGGCTTGCCCAAGAGATGGAGTCTCTCGGGCTATTTTTTTCAGGAGTTTTTATGGGGTATGAGTGGCTGGCGCTGGCAGCGGCCAGTTTATGGGCAGTAGCGGCCCTGATTTCCGTCAAACCGGCTCGCCATCTGGGGCCATTTGCCTACAGCCGCTGGCGGATGTGCCTGGTCAGCCTGATGCTCGGCAGCATGAGTCTCTTGACCGGTGGCTGGCACACCCTCTCGGGCAGCGCCCTCCCCCTGCTGGCCATCTCGGGCCTCATCGGCATCTTCATCGGCGATACCGCCCTCTACGCCTGCATGAACCGGCTGGGCCCCCGTCGCAGCGGTCTGCTGTTTTCTTGCCATGCGCTGTTCTCCGCGCTGCTCGGGCTCTGGCTGTTCAACGAGCAGTTGACCGGTTCCCGGCTGGCCGGCGCCATGCTGGTGTTTGTCGGCGTCATGCTGGCCATTCTGTTTGGTCGGCGCAGCAGCGGCAGCGAATGGGAAAAAATACGGGGCAGCCTGGCAGCCGGGGTCGCGCTGGGGCTGACCGCCGCCCTCTGCCAGAGCCTGGGGCCATCATCGCCAAGCCGGTGATGATGGGCGGCAACGTCGATGCGGTGAGCGCCTCCGGTGTCAGGATGGGCAGCGCCCTGCTGGCTCACTGCGCCCTGCGCATGACCGGGCTGCCACTGAGCAAGCCGCTGCATCCCATCAACCGTCGCATCTTCGGCATGATAGCCCTCAACGGATTCCTCGCCATGGCGCTCGGCATGACGCTGATCCTGGTGGCCCTGAAACAGGGGGATGTGGGCATGGTGGCCATCCTCTCCTCCACCACCCCCGTCATCTTGCTGCCGCTGCTGTGGTGGCACTCGGGCGAGCGGCCGTCCGCCGCCGCCTGGGCCGGTACCCTGCTGGCCACTCTGGGGACCGTACTGGTGCTGGGCGCCAGCGGCCACTGACTCCTGGCGATCAGAAGCGGGCGATTTCGTCGGCGGTCAGCTCGCGATATTCGCCCGGCGCCAGATCGTCGTCCAGCACCAGATCGCCCACCCGCTCCCGGTGCAGCCCCACCACCTTGTTGCCGATGGCGGCAAACATCCGCTTCACCTGATGGTACTTGCCCTCGTGGATGGTGAGGCGCGCCTCGCACTCCCCCAGGATCTCCAGCTGGGCCGGTCGGGTCTTCTCGGTCTCGCTGCGCAGCAGCACCCCTTCGGCAAACAGCGCAATGGCATCCGGACTGACCGGATCGGCCAACCAGACGTGGTAGGTCTTGGCGCACTCGTGACGGGGAGAGGTGATGCGATGGGACCACTGGCCGTCATCGGTCACCAGTACCAGGCCAGTGGTGTCGAGATCGAGCCGCCCCACCACGTGCAGCTTGCCCATGGCCGGCTCATCCATCAGGAAGAAGACGGTGGGGTGATCCGGGTCTTCGTTGGAACAGACATACCCTTCCGGCTTGTGCAGCATGAAGTAGCGGTTGCGCTGATCCAGGGTGAGGGTGACGCCGTCGAACTCGATCTGGCTCTGCTCGTTGATGTGGAAAGCGGGCTGCTTGACCACGATGCCGTCCACCATCACCTCTCCCTGCCGGATCAGTTTGCCCGCCAGCGAGCGGGTCAAGTCGGAACAATCGCAAAGAAATTTATCGAGCCGCATGCACAACCTCAGAGTCCATCAAGAAAGGGGCGTCATTATATCGGCCGGGGCCGACAACTCCAGCACTAAGCGCCAAGGCCGGCCAGCATGTCGCCATGACGAACCCGGGCGCCGGTGTTAGACTGCCAACAGAGGGCCTAACGTCACGCATAATAATAATGTCAGGAAGCCGTATGAAGTCGCACACTCCTCATCCCGTCATTCCCGTCAACCAGCTGCAACCCGGCATGTACGTGATCGCCATTACCAGCCAGACCGGCGGCATGGAGATTGCCCAGATGGGGCTGGTGACTACCCGCCAGCAGATCAACGATCTGGTCAGGCGCGGCGTACTCACGGTGCGGGTCGATCTCGCCCGCAGCAAGCTGCCCGGCATCGAGCAGGTCATCTCCCCCCAGCCCGCCGTCTCCTCATCCCACGCTCAGCGCAGCGCTGGCAGCAGCAACGGCGAGGGGCGCGAGCTGAAGATCCGCCGGCTTTATCAGGAGGCTCGCGAGCTGCAGGGCAAGTTCATCCGCCACCTCAAGGCGGGGGAGCCCATCGACATCACGCCGCTGGCGGCAGTGGCCGAGGAGATGGTGGACACCATGTTCACCCACGGCGACGCCATGCTCTGTCTGGCCCGCATTCGCGCCAAGGATGCCTACCTGATGGAGCACTCCATGAACGTCGCCATCCTGCTGGCGAACTTTGGCCGCTATCTGGACCTGGATCGCAGCGTGCTCAAGGAGCTGACCCTGGGGGGCCTGCTGCACGACGTGGGCAAGATCATGACCCCGGACGAGGTGCTCAACAAGCCGGGCAAGCTCACCGACGAGGAGTTTGTGGTCATGCGCCAGCACGTGGTGCACAGCTACGAGATCCTGAGCAACACCCCCGGCATCACCGCCACCATGCTGGAGGTGGCCGCCAACCATCACGAACGGCTCGACGGCACCGGTTACCCGCAGCGGCTCAAGGGCGAGCAGCTCTCGCTCTATACCCGCATGAGCGGCATCGTCGATGTCTATGACGCGGTCACGGCGGACCGGGTCTACAAGCAGGGGATGCAGCCGACCCAGGCCTTTCGCATTCTGCTCAAGGGGATCAACCACCACTTCGATGCCGAGCTGGTTACCAAGTTCATCAAGTGCATGGGGGTCTATCCGGCGGGTACCCTGGTGCAGCTCTCCAACCAGCGGCTGGCCATCGTCATGCAGCGCAATCCCCATGAGCCGCTCAAACCGGTGGTGAAGGTGATCTATCACGGGGCCCAGCGCCACTACCTCGAGGTGCAGTGGCTGGATCTGGCCAAGAACGGGGTGCAGGAGACCATCGAGAGCACGGTCGATCCCAAGGAGTTCGGCATCAACCTCGCCAACTTCGTCTAGTTGGCCCCCCCTTCCCGCAACCGCTCAGCGCAGTGCTGGATGAGAAACTCCTCATCCAGCGGCGACAGATCGAAGCGGATGCAGGCCTCTTCGATGGCCCGGATGTCGTGTTGATGGTGCTCGCTAAGCCAGCGCACGGCGCGGCGCAGATCTTCACCGTGGGGCAGCAGGGTATGGTCGCTCATGGGGCACCTCCGATCAGCCATCGATAGCGGCCCATCAAACGGGCCCTCTCTTCTAGCTTAGTCCGCCAGCCGCCCCTTCATCTTGCCTCCAAACAGGCTCAGGCAAACGCCCGCTGCCAATCCTGATCAAACTTCGCCAGCGCCGCGTCCACCGCCGGCACCCTCAGCAGCTGTTCGGCCACGTCGAGCGGCAATGTGATGGACTGGCAACCCGCCAGCAGGCAGTCGAGCGCCTGGCGCGGGGTGCGGAAGGAGGCCGCCAGCACCTTGCTGTTCGGCGCGTGCAGCGCCAGCAGCTGTTGCAGCTCCTGCACGGTGGCGATGCCATCGCCCCCCTGGGCATCCAGCCGGTTGACGTAGGGCGCCACGTATTCGGCCCCCGCCACCGCCGCCAGCCAGCCCTGCAGCGGGGTATAGACCGCCGTGCCCAGGGTCGGTACCCCGTTGGCCGTCAGGGTCTTGATGGCCGCCAGCCCCTCTTCACACACCGGGATCTTGATCACCAGGTCCCGGTCCAGCTCACGCAGGGCAAATGCCTCGCGCACCATCTCGGTCTCGGTTTTGGCCATCACCTGGGCAAACAGCCGCCCCTTGGGCCCCAGTACCTCCCGCAGAGCGGGCAGCAGCTCGGTCAGCGGCATGCCGCCTGCAGCGGTAATGGACGGGTTGGTGGTGACGCCAGCCAGCGGCAGGATCCGTGACCAGCGGCGCACCGCAGCCACATCGGCAGTATCGAGATAAAGCTCCATCTCTGACTCCTTAAAGGGATGTTCAATCTGTCGCCATTCTAGCGAGATAACATCCGCAATTTAGTCGATCAAAATCAAATCAACTTTCGAACGAAAGAAAATAGAATGCAAAAACAAAAGGAGGCGGTATGATTTTCGACCTGCAACGCTATTCAACTCACGATGGCCCCGGCATTCGCACCCTGGTGTTTCTCAAGGGGTGCTCGCTGGCCTGTCGCTGGTGTCAAAACCCGGAAAGCCGCTCTCCCAAACCGGACATACTACTCGACCGGCGCCAATGCATCGAGGGATGCCGGCTCTGCAGCGATGCCTGCCCGGCAATCTTGCGTGACAGCCAGGGTGTCCAGCTCACCCGCTCAACCCTGCGCAATCAGGATGTGGAACGGCTGCGCGGTCTCTGCCCCAGCGAAGCGCTGCAGGTGTGCGGCCGGGAGGAGAGCCTGGACACCCTGATGGCCACCATCTTGCGGGATCGCCCCTTCTTCGAGCGCAGTGGCGGCGGGGTCACCCTCTCCGGCGGCGAGCCCTTCATGCAGCCCGAATTTGCCGCCAGCCTGCTGGCCCGCTGCAAGGCCGAGGGGCTACATACCGCGGTGGAAAGTTGTCTGCACGTGCCCTGGCACCAGATTGAACCCAGCCTCCCCCACCTCGACCTGCTGCTGGCGGATCTCAAGCAGGTGGATGAGCAACGCTTCTTCGACTGGACCCGCGGCAAGGTCGCCCTGCCCCTGGCCAATCTCAAGCGGCTGGCCGAGCGCGGCGTAGCCATGCAGATCCGGGTGCCGCTCATCCCCGGCTTCAATGCCGACCACGCCTCCATCGAGGCCATCACCCAGGCCGCCGCCAACCTTGGCACGGTACAGGAGATCCACTTTCTCCCCTACCACACCCTAGGCGCGGG